>CAIVHI010000396.1 GCA_903905685.1 uncultured Bacteroidota bacterium
TCTTACTCTCACTCTTACTCTCACTCTTACTCTTACTCCTACTCTCACTCTTACTCTTACTCTCACTCTCACTCTTACTCTCACTCTTACTCTTACCCTTACTCTTACCCTTACTCTTACCCTTACTCTTACCCTTACTCTTACCCTTACTCTTACCCTTACTCTTACCCTTACTCTTACTCTTACTCTTACATGCCACCCTTTCTCTTATCCAACAAGCCGTTTTGTCGTTCCAGCCCAAACAGCCCACCACACTAAGGGGCTTCTTTCGCTGCCCTCAAGCGCAGCGCTCACCGCTTCTCCACCATCCTAACCACCCGCCCCCCGGTCTCCCTTCATACGGCAGGTCAAAAACGTTGATTCCATATTTACGATATTCGTTTGTAGGGGCGAACCCGGTTCGCCCCTACAAACGAATATCGTAAGGTTGCAGCGTCCGCTTCGACCCACCAAACATCCGGCGCCTCGCAGGCAAAGCCGTTGCTCGTTCGAATGCACCCCGGCAAATGCCGGACTATTCGTATGTCTGGGGATTTCCTTGAACCAGACACATTGTATGTGGACTCTTCCTGTTACTCTTGCCCTTTCTTTTATGCCATGATTGTGTCCGGCCGCACCATTACCCAATCTTACCACCACCAAGCGGCTTTCCAATCCCGTGGGGTTTTCGCTACCTTAGCACAACCAATCTTAATTGCCATGCCAACCAACGTCAATTCTACAGCCGTCATCAGGGTTTCCGGTGGAATACGTACCGAGGTTCGGGATTTGTTGACTGCGGAGGAGCCATTGGAGATTCGTGCCGTTTATGTAGACGGCGGCAAGTGGGTGCGTAAAAGCATCTCGGTAACCATGCGCACCCCCGGCAATGATGAAGATTTGGCCTTGGGTTTCCTGTTTACTGAGGGCTTAATACCGGGTATGGACGTTGTTGAAGGAGTGGAATCGGGCGCTGCCGGTAAGGAGAACTATGTTACCGTAACCTTCCACCCCGATTTTCAACCGGCCCTCAACACGGTGGAGCGGAACTTCTATACCACCTCTGCCTGCGGCATCTGCGGCAAGTCGAGTATAGATGCTGTGCGAACGGTTTGTCGGTTCCTCCCGGAGCCCGACCAATTAAAGATACCCGCCGATACGGTCATCAAACTTCCCGATTTATTGCGAGAACGGCAATCCGTCTTCCAAAAAACCGGAGGATTGCATGCCTGCGGGCTGTTTGGGTTGGCAGGCGATTTCATAGCCATGAGTGAAGATGTGGGCCGGCACAACGCATTGGACAAGTTGATTGGCGGTGCATTGCGGCGCGGCAACTTGCCTTTGCGCCAACAGGTGCTGATGTTGAGCGGGCGCATCAGCTTCGAATTGGTACAGAAGGCCGCCATGGCCGGTATCAAGCTGACTGCTGCCGTAGGCGCGCCATCAGGCTTGGCGGTAGAGCTCGCCGAGGAGCATGACATGACCGTCATCGGCTTTTTGCGGGGCGACCGTTTCAATATCTATACCGGCGCACAAAGAGTTGTAACTTAGCCACATGAAACTGCGCATCAAGGGCAATACCATCCGTCTCCGCCTCACCAAACCCGAAGTGGAACAATTCCAAAAAAAGGGATACTTGGAGGAGGTGACCGATTTTGGCGCCCGGCAATTCACCTATGCAGTGAATCGGTTGAGGGATGCGGTGGAAATGACGGCCGACTTTGCGGACGGCATTCTCATCGTTCATGTTCCGGGAGATGCAGCCGACGAATGGTTCAATGACGACACCCGCGTGGGCATCGAAAGCACGACCGACCTCGACGGCATACGCACCCTCTTCATAGCCGTCGAAAAAGACTTCAAATGCGTAGGGCGCGATGGCAATGCTGAAGAATATTACGAGAACCCAAAAGAGGGGTGCTGAGGCATTCAGTGTAACATAACATCGAACTCTCCATTCGTAGCGTGAACTACGTTACCCGTTTTGCATGCAGAGAAAAAGAATGTACCCGCTACAATGTTGCCATCATAATAGGTGATGTTCACCGTGCCTTGGAAAGCCCTGTAACTACTGAGGCCGGTATCGGAATAATAAGCCGAAAAGGCTCCTGCTGGGGTCGGGTAGGATGAGTCTACGGGATAGCTTCCCACACCGTGAAATTTGCCGCCAATGGACATCGAGCGTTCGTCCCAGGCAATCGCTTTGATATCCAGATTGCTGTCTGCATCCACATAGCACATGATGCCGTTATTGAAAAATCCCCCAAACTGTACCAACCCCTCGGTTGAAAAAGTGCCGCCGTTTACGGAGCACGCAAAAATATTCTTGCCGGTGTGGCTGGGCGGCGGCAGGGCCGGCTGAGACCGCTTGGTGCAGGCGCCAAATGAAAACACCACCAGAAGCACCCCTACCGCATATTTTGATGACCAACTCATAGAGACTCAAAGGTAGACGGTGCAAACGGCCTAACTTTTGACGAAAATCAATTTCCATCGCGAAGGCGTGCCTTGAAAATTTTTTTCGGCAAACAGCCAATTCCCCTAATTTTGTAGAAGGTTTTACCAGCCGCCATCCGTCTAATCCGGACAAGTGAGAAGGACAGTAGCCATAGTGGCCTTGTTGGGCATTTTTCTACAGACATTCAGTCAGGCACTGATACTGGCGAAGTTTTATGCCAACCAAGACTACATTGCCAAAAACCTGTGCGAAAACCGGAACCGCCCCCAACTGCACTGTAACGGTAAGTGTTGCCTGAAAAAGAGGTTGGACAAGGAAAACGCCACCGGCACCACCTCCAATTCCAAGAGCGAAAAAGAAAGTCCGATAGTTGCGTTGTTCTTTACCGAGCCCGCATCATTCGACGTTTTGCCATCATTTGTTTCCCCAATACGCCAAAAATTTGCAGGCCGCACCGACAGGTGCCTTTGTCCTGCTTTGGGCGCCATCTTCCATCCACCGGGTATTGCAACGGTTTGATCCGTAAATGTTGATTGGTCCATCCCGCCTGCATAGGCGTTGGTGAGCCGTATCCCTTCATTTTAAAACAACCGTTTTATGCTTGCCAAATATTTTTGGCCGGTAGCTGTTGCAGTCCTTTTGGGCAATGCGGCAACTGCACTGGCGCAACAAGTAGATACCTCATTGCAACAATCGGGCTGCGCCGCAGGGTGTTGCTGTAGCTCGGGCATCTTCATGACACCCGCCGGCATCACCACCGAGCACATCCATAAAAAGCACGAGTGGATGGTGTCCTACACCTTCATGAGTCAGACCTACGGCGGCAATATGGCCGGCGATTCGAAAGTGACGGACAATGCCTTGTTCAAGACCTATAGTGCAGCTCCGGGAACCATGCTGATGGATATGCACATGTTTATGCTGATGTATGGCCTCACCGACCGCCTCACGCTGATGGCCATGGCTGGTTTCGGCACGTGCGTCATGAACATGAATATGGACCCGGGTATGCCTATGCCCATGGGCATGAACATGCCCATGGGCACTATGCAGATGCAGATGAATTCGGCGGGTATGACCGATACCCGAGTATCGGCATTGTACAATTTTTCAAAGAGGTCTTACCACCGGTTTATCGGGAGCTTGGGTATCAGTATCCCTACCGGCACCGTCGAGGGCACCGGCACCACTATGCTGGGCGACAATACCCGCATGCCATATGGTATGCAGATGGGTTCGGGCTCGTTTGAAGTGTTGCCAGAGTTGACTTATGTGCACAACTACATGAAGTATTCCTATGGAGGCACCGTGGGTGGCGACATTAGGATGAACTACAATCCGGCGGGCTACAAATTGGGCAACTACTACCATTTAGGCGTGTGGGCTTCCAGGAAAGTCGCTTCGTTCATAAGTGTTTCGTTGCGTGCCGACGCAGCCCATATGGGTACCATTTCAGGCTCAGACGCCACGCAGTTGCCACTCGTGGAAGCCAAGAGCGACCCAACGGTATTTGCATCCAACTCTGGCGGCACCGTGGTGGGCACCTATATCGGAGCCAATTTCCAACTGTCCAAACCGACGTGGAGCAAATTCCGTTTGCTGGCGGAGTACGGGGTGCCTGTGTACCAAAACCTCGATGGCATTCAGCCCGCGCAGAAGGCCATCATCAATGCAACATTGCAGTATTCTATTCATTAACCAAA
Source organism: uncultured Bacteroidota bacterium (assembly GCA_903905685.1). Classification (GTDB taxonomy): domain Bacteria; phylum Bacteroidota; class Bacteroidia; order Chitinophagales; family Chitinophagaceae; genus CAIYTT01. Next base: position 4,141 of record CAIVHI010000396.1, read on the forward strand.
TCCAAAACCAACCATGAACAAGATATTCAAATGCTACTTACTGCCCTTCGCGGTAGTAAGCCTGATTTTCACCAATCAATTTTCGGCATGTAAAAAACCATTGACTTCTACGTCCAACGATTCGGGCACGTTCTATTTCCACCTGCACACCAACATAGGGGATACCTCCATTGGTGGCAATACCGACGGTGCCGACAGCAATTCCACCGGGCCCGGCATGTCGGCCTGGTATTTCGATGGAGATACTGCGGGTCGCCGCATTCAGCTCACAGTACCCCAGTTTTTTGTGTACAATGTGATGGCGGTAAAACAGGGGGGCGTAATGATTCCAATCAAGAATGCCTACCTATTGAAAGGGCTTGACAGTGAAGACTATATCGTGGGACGGGCTCCCGTGGGCACCTACATCGGCGTTACCTTCAACGTTGGGTTGGATGCCGCCACCAATGCCCTGCCGCCTACCACCAATTTCACCACCGGTGGCAATGCATATCCCACCGAATCAACCATGTGGTACGGCTCTACAACGTTGGGTTACAAAGGCATGTATGTTGCAGGAAACTATGACACCTCTGCAACCCATACGGGTGTCAACCCCATTCCCTTCTCGTTCTCGCTGCCGGTAAGCCTCACCAACAACTACCAGGTGCCCCTGCTCATTCGCGGCAGCGGCAACTATGCATCGTTCAAGCCTTACTTCCTCACCTCGGGCGGCATACAGTATGTCCACATTTTGTGCGATTACGGCAAGCTTTTGAGCGTCATAAACCTGCGCACCAGCAACCAAACCGACGGCATGACCATCAATGTACCGATAGCCGATTCGCTCGCTGCCAATATTCCCAACATGTTCCGTTATGAGGAATAAGCGCACACTTCATGAAATTGTTCTCGGGATAGTGCTTGTCTCGCGAACAATTTCATGTACCCATTCACGGTCTATATTGGTTACACCTACTGTCAGCTTTTCGCAAAGCATAGTGCCCATATTCACCTCGTCCTGCAACTATGGCACCGGCTGCCATGCGCAGGCCACCGGCGCCAACCTGAACATCTGCCTGGATACGCCGGGCGTATATGCCAACCTATTCTCCAAACAACTCATCAACACCGCAACCTCCCAAGCCAGCATGCTGTATGCGCAGGTGAGCAGCGGCGTTATGCCCAAGGCCCCCTATCCGGCCATCACGGCCGCTCAACAGAATCTGATTTTGAACTGGATAAAGCAGGGCGCGAACAACAATTGAGAATAGGGCGAAGGCCAAGGAGCCCTGCTTGAAATGGCGTGGCGCGCTTGGCCCCAAAAACTGATGCACTCGTTTCATGAAGCCGTTGCGGCAGGTATCGGCTGCGCCAAACCGGCCGGCCTTTTTCTGCCGGTTTTGGCTTATATTTGCGTCCCCTCTTTCAATAGGCAATATGGAATATAGAGAAATTGTAGCGGTAACAGGAATACCCGGCCTTTTTCAACTGCTGACTACCAAAAGCGATGGTGCAGTGGTGCGCAGCGTAGCCGACAAAACCACCAAATTCATCTCGGCACGCAAACACAACGTGACTCCACTGGAGAGCATCGAAGTATATACAACGGGCGAAAACATCCGCCTCGATGCCGTGTTTGGATCCATGTTGAAACAGGAAGAAACCTATCCGTCGGCGGAAGTGAAAACCTCCGACAACAACGCGATTCGCGGCTATTTCAAGCAAATATTGCCCGAAATGGATGAAGACCGCGTATATGTGAGCGACATGAAGAAGATGTTGCGCTGGTATGACTTGCTGAAATCAAACGACTTGCTCCGTTTTGAGGCCGAAGTGCCCGCCGAAGGAGTTGCCGAGGGCGAAACAACCACAGAAGTTGCCGCGCAAGCCGAGACTGCCGAGAACCCCGCATAACCACCTACTGCCTTTACGCTGTGAAACAGCGGTTAAGATTTGCTGCCGTAGCCCCTTAGTGGGTTTGGATGTAGCTACATTGTGCCACCTTTGCAACTATGGCTTACAACAGACTGACCGCAGACTCCATTTTGTTTTTCGAATCGGTTATTGGGCAGGAATTCGTCCATACCGATACTGAAAACCTGTCGCGTTGTGCCTCCGACCAAACCGAAGACTTGGCTTTCCCGCCTGAAGTCGTCCTTCGGCCCGAGACCGCAGCCGATATTTCCAGAATCGTCAGATACTGCAATGAGCACCTCATTCCGGTAACCACCCGAGGTGCCGGCACCGGGCTCAGCGGTGGTGCGCTGCCCGTGTTTGGTGGGGTATGTCTGGACACCTCCCGCCTCAACAAAATACTGAAAATAGATAAACGCAATTTCCAGGTCACTACGGAGCCGGGGGTCATTACCCAAGTGCTCCAAGATACCCTGCATGCCGAGGGGCTGTATTACCCGCCCGACCCCGCCAGCAAGGGCTCCTGCTTTATAGGTGGCAACATAGCCGAAAACTCGGGTGGCCCCCATGCCGTGAAATATGGGGTGGTGAAAGATTATGTATTGAACTTGGAAGTGGTGATGGCCGACGGTAGCATCATTTGGACCGGTGCCAACGTATTGAAAAATGCCACCGGCTACAACCTTACCCAACTCCTGGTGGGCAGCGAAGGCACGCTTGGGATAGTGACCAAAATTGTGCTACGCACCATACCGGCCGTACAGTATGATGTGGTCATGCTGGTGCCTTTCCGCTCGGCGGCGGAGGCCTGTGAGGCGGTAAATGCAGTGTTCTTAGCGGGCTTTATCCCGTCGGCTATAGAATTTATGGAGCGCGATGCATTGGACTGGGCCATGCAGTATGTGGGCGACAATTCCATTAAGGTGGCTCCGGATACCCAAGCGCACCTGCTGATAGAGCTGGATGGCAATGTCATGGATGAGCTGCATCGCGATGCCGAATCCATAACCCAAGTATTGCAGGGGTTCGACATTGGCGAGGTTTTGTTTGCCGACGACCATGCCCAAAAGCAAAACCTCTGGAACTTGCGCCGCAAGGTGGGAGAGGCCGTAAAACGCAATTCCACCTACAAGGAAGAAGATACCGTAGTGCCTCGCGCGGAGCTGCCTGCATTGCTGGAAACCGTGAAACGCATTGGCGAAAAATACGGTTTCAAGTCGGTGTGCTATGGGCATGCGGGTGACGGCAACCTGCACGTCAACATCGTGAAGGGCGATATGGACGAAGAGGCTTGGCACACCGGACTTCTAGAAGCCATCCGCGAGCTCTTTACCGAGGTGGTGCGGTTAGGCGGCACCATTTCTGGGGAGCACGGCATAGGTTGGGTGCAAGCTCCTTATATGGATATTGCCTTCAACCAAACGGTTTTGGACCTTATGGAAAACATAAAACTGCTGTTCGACCCCAACCGGATATTAAACCCCGGCAAGATTTTCAAATCACAAAACAGGTAAAATATAAGGGAGGCGATTTCCGAATGGGCCTTTCGTTTAACTTCGTAAAATCAATTCAGGCAGTATGAAACATATAGTTGTAATTCTGGTGATGCTTGCTTTTGCAGGCGCGGCCACCGCGCAGGACGTATATATGAGCTCGGGCCATACCGGCTTCCATAAAAAGACCAAGAAGAAGGGATACGACCCCGCCAACCTCATAGTGGGCGGTGGCCTGAATGCAGGCTTTGGTGGAGGCACTACCGAAGTGGGTATTTCGCCCATCATCGGCTATAAATTCACCAACCGCTTTTCGGCGGGAGTGGGGGTAGGTTACCAGTTCTATCGGCTTCCCAGCGACTTCGTTGATGCGAACAACAACATCCAGTATATTTCCGAGAACATCGTTTATCCCAGCCTTTGGGCACGATTCTTTGTATATCGCAATATCTATATCACCGGTGTAGGTGAGTACAACCTCATTTTCCAAAATGCGCCCGAGCCTGATTACTATACGACTATGGGTTACAGTTACCGGAAGGTAAGCGTGCAAGTACCCTGCATGTTGGTGGGTGTAGGCTTCAAACAGCCCATGGGTGGTAGGGTTTCCGCAGTGCTGGAAGCTTTGTACGATGTGCTCCAAATGCCCAACAGCCCGTACTTGGGCCAACCCGTTGTCCGCGTAGGCTTTGTTGCGGGGTTGTAATTTCTTTAGTGCTTACTAAAGCCCTCCAGAGGGTTTACATGTGTATATCGTTATGTATTTCTGATTAGCAATCAGAATGTTCTGTATTTTTGCCCTATCTCCGAAGAAACTTTGACGCAAAAAATCGTCTATTTGACAAGTTTTTGTTTTCATGTCGATTTTATACTTTTACCGAAAGCGAAAAAGACGGGGGTATCCAAGTGAGGTTTGCTGTAATCATTGTAACGTATTCGGCGGTTGAACTTACCAAAAGGATCATCGACAAGCTCGACAACGGGCGGTTCGACTTCTATATCCATTTGGATAAAAAAGTAGACCTGTCAACCCATGCCGTCCTAAAAGGTCGGCAAAATGTCTTTTTCGCTCAAGAGCGCATAGACGTAA
>CAIVHI010000397.1 GCA_903905685.1 uncultured Bacteroidota bacterium
AGTACCGTAGATTTCCTCGTGACCCAGAATGCTGCGTTTACCGCGGCATCCAACCTGATTATTGCAAAATACGATCTGGTCTTTAAAATGAAGATTATAGATTATTACCTTGGCAAAGAACTCAAATTGTAACGGATGTTGGATATTCAGGAACTAAAGAATGTGATGGTGCAGGCGGCCTCTGAGGCCGGGAAGATCATTTTGCACTACTTCAACGGCAACTTTGAGGTCAAGAACAAGGATGGCATCAATAATTTGGTGACCGAAGTGGATCACCATTCCGAGGACGTCATCATAAAGATTATCAAGGAAACCTACCCAACCCACACCATCATCAGCGAGGAAGTGGGAGAATTGATACAGGCATCCGACTATCAGTGGCTCATAGACCCTATAGACGGCACAGTGAACTTTGCCCATTCCATACCCATTTGCTGTGTAAGCATCGGTCTCCTGTACAAAGGCGATTTGATATTGGGAACGGTTTTCAACCCCATGATGAACGAGCTTTATTTTGCCGAGAAAGGTAAGGGCGCAACATTGAACGGCAAACCCATTTTCGTTTCCAAGAAGAGCGACTTCAGGAAGGCTTGCCTTGTAACGGGCTTCCCCTATGCATGGCCCGATTCTTATGAGCACCCCATCAAGGTGTTTGAACGATTCATTCTCGAAGGGCTTCCAATAAGGAGGCTGGGCTCGGCCGCGCTCGACCTTTGCTGGGTGGCGTGCGGGCGTTTTGATGGCTTTTGGGAATACAACCTCAGCTCGTGGGACGTGGCTGCAGGATACCTGATTGTTCAAGAAGCGGGTGGGCGAATCACCAATTTTGAAGGCGAGCGATACAATGTGTTTGAGAAACAGACCCTGGCAACCAACGGGCTCATTCACGAAGCCATGTTGTCGGTCATCAGCCACAAAAAGAAGCCTACGATTCAGGAGTAGCACTCCAAGTCAAAGGCAGCACTACCGTAAAGGTGGAGCCTTCATTCGGTATGCTTTCGGCCCTTATCGTGCCCCCGAGGGTCTCGATTTGAATTTTTGTCATAAACAGGCCCAATCCTTTTCCTTCTACATGGGTGTTGAACCTGTTGTAGAGCCCGTAAAGCTGTTTTTCGAATTTCTTCAAGTCTATGCCTATGCCGTTGTCTGCCACTGCAATAGTCATGTCGTGCTCGGTAGTGGCAATCGTTATCGAGACTTTAGGCTGCCTTTCGGGAGCGCGATATTTGATGGCATTGCCAACCAAGTTGTACAGAATGCTCTCCAAATAGCTTTTTACCGTGTAGATCCCGTCCGTGCTGCCTGTGGTCAACATCGTCTTTATTTCCGTTCCAGAGTCGGCTATTTGTTTCGACAACGTTTGTTGCACGCTTTCCACTAAATCGCCCACTTTCACCCATTCCTTTTTTTCGTGCAGTGCAGAGCGGGTCTCCAAAATGACATTCAGGTCGCGCAGTATACTGTCCAGTTTGTAGGATGCATGGGCAATATAGGCAATACATTGTGCACGGTCTTCCTCGGTGGTTTGAGGCAGCGTGATGATGTCTGCCATGCCTAAAATATTGGCTACCGGGGCACGAAGGTTGTGCGACACGATGTAGTTGAACTGTATCAGCTCTCCCATGCGGTGCCCCAATTCCTTCGAAGTGGTTTCCAATGCGGCCTCGCGTTTCTTGATATCCCGGTTCAGGCCAATAGATGCGACAAACAGCATGAGAAGAATGACTGCAAGCGCAACATCAAGCACCTCGTTGCGGCGGGAAATTGCGCTGATGATTTTGGAGTTGATTTCGTTGTAGCTCTCGTCTATATGGCGCAAAAGCAGCGATACCTGCCCCAATGCGCCTTGCTCCCCATACATGTTGATTCGCTTTGCGAAATAGACATATTCGTTGAAGTTCTTAATATATTCCGATAATGCCGCCAGTGTCTTCGGGTCTTTAGCCAAGTTATTCAGTCGGTCGGCTGAAAAGGAGTCAAAATCACGCACATATTTGGGCTCTTCCCTTAAAATGAAGTCCTTTTCCTTTCGCCTCAACATCAGCAAATCGCTCTTCGATATTTTTCCGGAGTCTTCCAAGTAGTGGGCATATTTCCGCAACTCCCCTTCAGCTCCATAGTCCTTGTAGCCTTTCTTAATCATCAGCGTCGTCAACACCTTAACCGAATCTGCAAGGCGGTTATGAAGCATGGCTACATTCTTAATGTCGTATGAAAGGTATATGAAGTTGTCGGAAGCGTCGCGGCCTATCTTCTCCAGGTTGGCCAATAAATAGCGCTGGTCCAACTCAAATTCTGCTAGATTGGGTTCCTTACCGGTTTGGAAAAAGGAATTCGATCGGTACCCGGCCTGAGTGAAATTCTGCAAACTCCTCATGCTTTCAGAATTGACGTACATCAACTTCGTAAAGTGGAAGGCTAGAACGTTCAACTGCGATTGGCGATGGCTCACATAAAAATAAACACAAAGCCAAACAACAAATATCCTAATGAAGACATAGGAATTTAGGAAGCTTGGTCTATTTGATTTAAGGATTCTTTTTAGTGGGTTCAAGCTGTATCGGCGTTGATACTCAAAGGTATTCGGTCTTGTTGGATGATTTGCCGGACTCGTATTATTACAAGGTTAACAATTGTTTGGGATAAATTGAGCCCAAGTTGGGGGGCATTCAAGTCTGAGCTGCCAATCATTTTTGGGCCCGCCCATTTGCATAGGTCTCCGCAAATTTTGAAAAATGGACTTCTTCGATCATTCGGAACGTGTGTTTCGAGCGTGCGTTGTGCTATTAAAAATAAGTTAAATTCCAGGCAAGCAAGCGTGGTCATTAAATGTCGGTGCGTTTTTTGAGTCTTAAACGATGAAAAGATGTGGTTATGAAAATGATTCGTGTTTTATTGGCAATGGGCTGTCTGGTGTTTTGTTTCTCGGCATGTGTTCGTCAAGACAATTACCAACCCGGCCCGGACCCGGGGCCCGTCAACAATAATCGGGGTGTCGACTCGGCCCACTTTACCTATAACGAATTGTTCAATGGTACCGACAACTATAATTGGGTGTTTGCCAGCCCTACAGACTCGGCCTATGGCAGTATAGGGTATTCAGGCTACCAATATGTCGATTACAGCACGTTTAGCTTCAATTCATCTGTGGTTTATACCTACAACAGTGTTTCCGGTGGGCTTATCATCCGTACCAAAATCATGTCTAACAACGTGATGGGGTTGATATTTGGTGCTTCGCCCTCCGATAACGGCTACGCGTTTTATGTAGATTCCAATGGCTATTATTCGCTGTATAAAGAAGGCTATGGAACAGTTGCCTCCACGGCCATCATCCCATCAAGACAAGACACCCTGTTTGCCCTGAAGAAAGGGTGGAACCAACTTGAAATCGACCAATCGGCCGGTACATGGACCGGCATCATCAACGGTACTCAAGTGTTCCAAATTCCCGCAGGGGGTTTGGCGGGTTCGGGATTTGGGTTTAAAATTGCACCGGGCACTGTGGGTTATGCAAATTACCTGTATGTAAATAGCCATTGATGCCCACAGGTTGCAAAAAACGATATTTTGGTCAAGGTAGGATTGCTTTCAGATACCCATAACTTTATTGATGACGCGGTATTGCGGCATTTGGAGGGGTGCGATGAAATTTGGCACTGCGGCGACTTCGGCACTGCCGCCATCTCCGACCGCCTAAAGCAATTGGCACCGCTGCGCGGCGTTTATGGCAATATAGACGGCTACGATATCCGGAGCGAATTTCCCGAAAAATTGAGGTTTGAGTGCGAAGGTTTGCGTGTCATGATGATACATATAGGAGGTTACCCCACCAAGTATGTACCCGCAGTGAGGCAGGAATTAGCTGCAAAACCGACCGATTTGTTCATAAGTGGGCATTCCCACATCTTGAAGGTCATTTTCGACCCTGCCTTCAAATGCCTGCACATCAATCCGGGTGCGGCAGGCATACAGGGTTGGCACAAAGTGCGCACGCTGGTGAAACTGGAGATTGCGTCGGCCAAGATTGCCAAATGCCAAGTGGTTGAGTTGGCAAAACACACCGGCGTACAGTCCACAGGATAGAGGTTAAGACACCGGAAATAGGCTGTTTTCCAATTTTATTTTGATTTATGCACCAGACGTGATATTTTAGTGCCAAATTGATTGGCATGAGAAGAATTTTGCTTTTTGCCGTTGGGGTAGTTGCCACGTTCCGCGTGGGAGCTCAGGAGTTTCCGACGGATAATAATTTCGTAAACAGCGAAAATCAAGTCAGGTCGCTGCATAGGCTATCCGATCCCGCTTACGATTGGGCGGTTGGTGCTCAGTTTTCCGATCCCTTCTATGCTTTGTCCGTTAAATATGCTGCAACCGACCATTCCGTTTTCCAACTGATGGTGTCTCCCGTATCGGCCATGTATGGTCATTATGGATATTCCTTCTATGGCGCGCGTTACATCTACCGCTTTCCGTTCAATGTATTGCCGTTTTACGGTTTAAATACAGCTTCTTATCCTTATGCGTTTGCAGGTGCAGGGCTCTTGTCGCTCTCCTTCCCCGTGAATAATGCCGCCGGCATCTATGACCATAACAACCATGTGGCCGATTTGGGCTGGTCGGCCGGTTTGGGCTATGAGTTCGTTTTTGGCAAACATTGGGGGCTATCTTTTGAGGCGGGCTATGGTGCATTGACTGCCAGTGGGGCTTCAACCACCACGGGTGTTACTTATTCCAGTGGACTTCATTATTATTTCTGTACTTGTGGCCACCACGCACCTAAGGCTGGCAATGCCGACCCCGATGACACTCGTGCGGAAGAGCAGGCACCCGAGCCCGAAATGGAGCAAGACCAACCCCAAAACGACGAGCAGCCTATGCATAAGCGTAAGCGTTGGTTCCAACGTCCGGTACATGACGATGGGGAATGATTGGATTTGAAACCTGATTGTAATTTTTAGGATGGCTCCAATTTTGGGGCCATTCGCCATTATGGGGGCATTTGCCGCGGCTGGGCATTCCATAATCGGCCATCCGCGCGTATATTTATCGAAACTCAAACGATCATGGAAGTGCCATCCATATTGCTCCGGCCCATTCGTGTGGAAGATAACCCGGTAATTGCAACCATCATCCGCACGGTATTGACTGAATTTGGTGCGAACCGGCCCGGAACGGTCTTCTACGACCCTACTACTGACGCCCTGTTTGAGCTTTTTATGACGCCGCATTCCGCATATTTCATTGCCGAGGTAGATGGGTGCATCGCGGGAGGGTCCGGCATTTTTCCCACCAACGGACTGCCGTTGGGGTGCTGTGAGTTGGTAAAGCTGTATTTGCTACCGCAATATCGAGGCACGGGGCTTGGCAGGAAGCTGATTATGGCTTGTTTAGAGCACGCTGCAAGCCAAGGATTCACATCAATCTACTTGGAGACCATGCCCGAATTGAACCAGGCAAAATCGTTATACGAAAAATGCGGGTTTAAGTACTTGGAACAAGCAATGGGCAACTCCGGTCACTTTGGTTGCGACCTTTGGATGCTGAAACAAATCTCGCCTGAAAATCAATAATTCTCAATGACCTGGTCGGCCGGTGGAGCGGTCTTGTTATCTAGGTCGCCACGAGGTTCGGGTCCTGTTGGCAATCCTCTCGGTTTCGGCTTCGGTCCTTTCCTGAACATCGGATTCTGGTGGGTTACCGAAAAGGTGTATCCAAAGCCTACGTTGTAAGACATGGTCCTGATGGTTTGATTGGCAGTGCCGTCGTGCACGACAATGTTGTTGAGACCCGCATTGTCATACTTGACCACCACCTCGCCATAAAAATGCCGGACCAAGGTAATGCGCGCACCGAGGCCTAAGTCTTCATTCCAGCCCGAATTGGTCTCCAACTTGGGCGTATTCTTGTTGCCACCCAGCTCATTTGACGCATTCAGGAATACCGGACCGAAGCCTGCCTTGCCTACCAAATCTCCTGAATGGTTTCGAAGCTGGGTTCGATATCACGGGTAGCGACGCACAATGTTGAATTGCAACATGGCCGAGCCGGCTCCCATGCCATACGAATTCCCTGTTTTTGATGAAAACACCAAATTGGAGTCTGTTGCCTTGCCATTGAATATCCCCTGCATTTTTAAGGACTGATTGTCGGCAGCATAGTAATTGAAGGGAAGGTAACAAAACTCGACAGCCCAAGTTTGGTTGTAATTGAAGAAGTAGCCTACACTGTAGTAAAGTTGCGAGGAAATGGCTATGTTGGTTCCGGCTACCGTTTTGGAGCTCTTAACGTTCTGTAAATCGTAACCATTGTTGATATCCGGTTGGCTGATGTGGATAGTGGAAACCGGATCTGCATAAGTGGATATTCCCACTCCTAAATAAATCGAACCTCTCCTTGTTTCCTGCCACGCCGAAACCTGCGCCCTGCATAGGGGAAGGGCGGTGAAAAAAATTGCCGATAAAATTAAAAACATTAATTTTTTCCGCATAAATTAATTTCGGTGGCTTTAATCTTAAAAATTAGAGTCCCGGTGGGGCTGATTGACTGAAGGGCAAGGTAGAGAAAAAGAATTAAATTCAATAAGCAATTCACGAATTAATAATCTTCCTCCTTGTTGTACATCGGTTTTGGGTGTTTCACTTCTTTACGGTGCGGATACCCGATTGTGAATAATGGGTTGTGGTGGGTAACCGGAAATGTATATCCCAAATTCAAACTTACTCTTGAGCCGGTGATGTTTTGGGATATGGTGCCGTCCATGACGGCCATGTTGTTGAATGCCATGTACTCGTATTTATAATCGGCTTCCAAGTAAACGTGCCTATGTGTAATCCAACGCACTGCCAATGCACCGCTATAGGCCAATCCGCTTGCACTGTTGGTTGGGGTTTTTGTAGCGGTATTGCCAAAATTGTAGGCCACAGACGGGGTAACGACCCCGGCACCAAGTTTTGCGAATATATCGATGGCCAACTTATGCGAAACCTTTCGGTAAACGCCATACCTCCTCACCACGTTGAACGACAACATGCCGAGGCCATCTTGCAAGCTGTAAATGTAGCTTTTGGGACGAGCAAATGCAATATTGCTGTCCAATTTTGCTCCGTCGAATGTTCCCTGAACGTGCACTTTCTGGAAATCGCCAATATAGTATCGTACGGGGTCATAGGTCAGTTCAATCCCCAATGTTTGGTTATAGTTGAGGATATAGCCCAAAGTATAGTTATAGTGAAGCGGAGAGGACGCGCTGTTGGCCGGGCCTTGGTCGGTTGCAGCGGTTGCCAGCAACTTATAAATGCTGTTGGTGGCACCTTGGTTTACGTTGATGTTTTGGTTTTTGTACGATTGTTTGTCGTAGCCCACACTGATGTAGAGGCTCCCTCTATGGTTTTCCTCGAAATTGGATACTTGGGCTTGCACGCTATTCATGCCCGTGCTCAAAATTACAAGGGTGAGGAAATACCCCCATTTGAATGTGTTTTCAAGCATGTTGCGAAAAATTCGGCCGTTCATTTTTATTGTTGCTTTCGCGTCCTGAACAGGAGTGCGTCGTTAATATGATGTTTGGTTTCAGTATTCGATTGTAGACGATGGCATTTACGGGTTTCCGGTTATTGGTGGGATTAATATTTGGTGTCTATCAAATACATGTGCCTTTCGTGATTGATTCTTTTCCTGTGGGCATATCCTAAGTCGAACAGGGGGTTGTGTTTTGTTGTGGGCAGCAAAACACCAACATTCAACGCCAATGCGCCCGAACCAATGTTTTGGGATGCCCAACCTTCGTACACCTGAATATTGCTTAAGAAGGCGTAACGGTATTTGTAGACCAACTCAACAGTATAAAACCTATGCGAAATCCAACGCAAGCCCGTTTCGATACCGAAGTCGATGCCGGCCAATTCCATACCTACATTACCGGTATGTCCATCCAGACTGTTTTGAACTTTAGGCAATAATGCACCTACCCCTGCTTTCGCAATGAAGTCTACTGCGAATTTGTAGGACTCCTTGCGATAGATGCCATATCGGCCTGAGCCATTGATCATGATGTTGCCTGCGCCTCCATATAGATAGTAGTAGTCGCCGGCAGTTTTGGAAAACAGCTGTGTACCTGTCGGTTTTGCGCCGGCTATTGTTCCGGAGGCAGTCAATTTTTGGCCGTCGGTCACAAAATATTGGCACGGACTGTAGCTCAATTCTATTCCGGCATCCTGGTTGTAATTGAAATAGTAACCGAATTTGTAGTTGAGGCTGGTAGGCGAAAACGCGGAAACACTATTCGTATTGGTGGCATTTACATTTTGTAAAGTATAGCTGTTATTCAGCGACTCCTGCTTGATAGTGATATTGGAGGCCTTGAAAAATTGGACGTCATAGCCCAAGCTGAAGTAGACCGAACCGCGTTTGGGTTCGTCGTAATTCTGGATTTGTGCCCTTGTTATCGTCACGGAAAAGATTCCAAGCGCCAATGCGACGCAAATTTTCGATACCGATCCCATTTTCCTTCTGCTCGCCAAGGTATTATTATTTATATTATGCTATGTATTTCTTTGCTTTTCAAAAATTATTCAAAGTTTCCGACAGTGGTACTCCGAATCAATTTGCCTTACCGCGAAGGTACATTTTTCCCCGTTAGGCGATATATATTTCACTATATTTTTTTTATGGTGCAATGTATCCGTCTGCATTTGTCTGCAAATGTTACTCGCTGCCCAAGCTCCTGGATGTTCCCGGAGGGGGTGTTTTAGGGTAGGTGGCCTCGTTCTTTGCTGGGTGTTTCCCTTTCGGCTGGAAAGGCTTTTAACTAATTCCTAATCAATCTTTGTTTTACATAGTGTAGTTGGTAATGGATTATGATAATTGTTGCTAGTTATATACTTAATTGCAATTGGAAAATAATGTTATGAAAATTGGACCGTACGCACAATCTCTGTTGTTGTATGACAAAGTGGAATGGTTAAGGAACATAAAATTGGAATATGATAAAATTGGTTCGGTTCTTCACTACCTGTGCCATTATCGATCTATTCCGTCTCCGGTTTTGCAAAATCGATGGGCCTTTGTTACATTGCGGAAAATGTATAGCAATTCATGTCGGGTCGTCGTGATTTCGTAAAGTCTTCAGTTTTATTGTCGGTTGCGGCATTGGTACGCAACAAATCCATTGCCGGC
>CAIVHI010000398.1 GCA_903905685.1 uncultured Bacteroidota bacterium
AAATTTCAAGATTTATCACCTCACGAACACTTTACGCTCGAATTCGGACTCCGAGTAACGGAAGTTCTCCGCGACTGTTGCACATCTTAATAAGACTATTCGGGATGGCACAAACAGTATTTCAGATTGTCAATAAGTGGGCGACGTAACCGGCAATGGTTTTAAGATTTACAACTCCAATGTCAATCGGAATTCGCGGCGGTGGGTAAACGTAGTTGGAAATGCTTTGAACAGGGCAATCTTGATATGCGGGCGGCGCCTTTTTTGCCCACCCGCTTGATTGCCAAATGGGTACATCTATTGGTCCACAAACATTTTCATGGACTCGGATTTGGTAATACGGGATTTTCGCCATAAAATTGTGATAAAATATTTAAAGTAGTCCAATAAAGCATATTAACAAAAATCAAACAGTGAGTCTTCGGGTTTTGAGCCTGGTAAAGGGTTTTCGGGTGCTTGGGGAAGCGGTTTGGCGATAGATGCCGTTATTGTACCTTTCCCGGTTCCGAATGTCTCGGATCGGGTATTGATTCAGGGGGTAATTAGCTATGTTATATTCAATGACGGGCTTCGGTAGGGCCGAAGCGGTGGTAAATGGCAGACAAGTGACCGTTGAAGTGAAGGCTTTGAACGGCAAACAATTCGACATATCGGTAAAACTACCGCCCATATTGCGCTCCTACGAGCTGGATGTCCGCAATATGATGGCCAATTTGCTGGTGCGTGGCAATATCGACCTCACGGTAGCCGTGAAACAGGAAGGTGCCAGCCGCCCAATGGTCGTCAATACCGACCTCGCACTGTTTTATTACCAAGGAATGAAGCAGATAGCCGATGCCATAGGCGTGCCATGCGACAATGTGATTTCGACACTTATGCGCATGCCCGAAGTGGTTGCGGCAGAGCAGGATATGGTATCGGAGGACGAATGGGCCGAGATTAGGCTGATAGTTGAAGCCGCCGCCGCCGATCTCATGGAGCACCGCCGCCAAGAAGGTGAAGCCTTGCTGCGCGACATCGCCCTGCGCATCCACAACATCGAGGAACTGCTGAAAAGGGTTCACCCCATGGAGGCCGAACGTGTGGAAAAAATAAGGAGTCGCATCAAACAATGGCTTGCCGACCAGTCGGGCCGCGACAAGGTGGATGAAAACCGTTTTGAGCAGGAGATGATTTACTACTTGGAGCGTATCGACATCAGCGAGGAAAAGACGCGCTTGCGCCAGCACTGCGTATACTTCAATGCCGCGATTGCGGAGAACGAGATGGGCGTGGGCCGCAAACTCAATTTCATCCTTCAGGAAATAGGTAGGGAAATCAATACGCTGGGCTCCAAAGCCAACCATGCCGAAATTCAACAGGTGGTCATCAATATGAAGGACGAACTGGAAAAGGCCAAGGAGCAGATTTTGAATATCCTATAGGGGGATGCCGCGACAATTTGGGCCCAAATGTTCCGATTTGTTGTTTACTTTGCCTTTATGTTTACGTTGACGATAGTTACCATCTGTTTCAACAATCCCGACGACGTGAAAGCGTCTTGCGCTTCTGTGGATGCCCAAGCGCTGAAGCCCATGGAGCACGTCATCATTGATGGGTCGTCGAAGCCCGACATCAAGGAGTGGCTGGAGGGCAACCCCCAGCCCGCCTACCGCCGCTGGATTTGCGAGCGCGACAAAGGTATTGGAGACGCCTTCAACAAGGGGGTGAAGGCCGCCAAGGGCGATATCGTGTTCCTGCTCAACTCTGGAGATACCCTGTATGATGAAACCGTGGTGCGCCGCGTCATGGACGTGTTTCAAGCCGACCCCAGCGTGATGTGGGTGAACGGCAAACTCAACATGTTTCGCGGCGGCATTTGGACGGTTGCCGGCAAGGCTTTCGAGAAAGACAAACTCTATAGGGGTATGCACGGCGTGTATCACCCTACTATGTACATCAAAAAAGAAGCCTACGACCGCTGCGGCGTGTATGACATCACCGTTAAGTATGCAATGGATTACGACCTGATGTGCCGTATAGCAGACGAAAAATCGGCATTTATAGACTACCCCCTTGCCACCTTCGACCCTAACGGACAAAGCTCCGTGCAATACAAAGCTTCTACAGCCGAGATGTTTGCCTGCTACCAAAAATACTACGGCAAATCTTTGAAGCAGGAAATATGGAGCAAGCGCCTGATGCTCATGCACCGCTTGCTGAATAGCAATGCCGGCAAAGCGCTGTACCGCATGAAAGTGAAGGCAGGCATGCAGAAGACGTAGAGGGGGCTTGGGGGCGTTTTTTGGTGCGATTTAGGTCGGCCCTTGTATAGGTAAAGGTTGTGCAATTCTGCTCGTAAAATCTCCCGCTATCCCACCACCGCGAGCATAGGGTGGTATTCATAACGATTGATGGCCGCAGCGGGGTCGTTGGCTATCAAGGCCTGCAATTGCTCCTCGGTGTCTACCGCGACTATACCCAGTCCGTAAACGGCGGCGGGGTCGAGCACGGGGCCGAAAACCAACACGGTGCCTTTATCCAGATGGTGTTTCCAGTAGCCAATGTGCATCTGCATCATCATCCGCTCTTCGGCGGTCATGGTTTGTGCAAAATCGGGCCGGCAGGGATTGAGGTAGAGCACGTAATGTTTCTTGTCCATGAAATAAAGATATGGAATTATTGCGCCTGCAACGCCAAGGGTCAAAGTTTTTTGTAGGCCCGTTTACATGTCAATGGATGCCTTATATTTGAATGTCCAGAAAATAGGGCATATGCAGCAGGAGGTTGAACTCTATCACCACGTCATCAAGCACCTCAACCCAAGGGTATCGCCCGAGGAGTGGGCGTATTTTGAAGCGGGGTTCGAATTTCTATAGATGGCGCGCGGCGAATATTTCATTGAAGCAGGCAAGCGGAACCAGACATTGGGATTCATTGCCCGCGGCTTGATTCGCGGATATTAGATTAATGACCTCGGCGAGGAAATCACGATAGCCTTTATCAAAGAGGGCGAGTGGGTGACCGATTATTTATCGCTACTTCAAGACCAGCCAAGCCGTTACCACTACCAATGCCTGGAACCCGTGAGCCTCGTCGTCGTCCACTTCGACCACATCCGTAAGGGCTACGACCGGTATCCCGGCTTTGAACGCAATGGGCGGCTTATTGCCGAAGCCATCCTTACACGGCTGCAAAAACGAGTGGAGGGTTTTCAATTCGACAGTGCCGAACAACGCTATTTGGGCTTCATGAATGCCAATCCCGACTTGTTGAACCGTATTTCGCTCACCCACCTGTCGTCCTACCTCGGCATCAAGCGGCCATCCCTCAGCCGCATCCGCGCAAAGCTGACCCGCCCCTAACCGATTGTAACATAGGTTACACGATGCCGCCGAGGCTCCGGCTAGGTTTGCAGGCCAGCAAAAGTAACTCTGGAGGCGGCTCATAGGCCGCACTTTGCGCAGCGCATATTCAAACAGCCAAATGTAATACCATGATGACTTCACGCTCCAAATTGATTGCCGGCATTACGGTCCTTACCGTACCCACCATTATTTATGGCGGCTACTTCTTGCTTACCATACTCGCGGGAGCCGACAAAACACCGCTTACCTCCTTCCAGAAGAGCATGTTCAGGGCTGGCCATGCCCATGCGGGCGTACTGGTGATACTTAGCTTGGTGATGCAGTTGCTTATTGATAACACCCGTATGAACAGCCGCTTGGAATTGGCTTTGCGCATTGCTTTTCCACTATCGGCAATTGCCGGTAAGCGCGGGCTTCTTTGCAGCCGCCATCGGCCCCGGCTTGGAGCACCCCAACCCAATGATTGCCATACTTTATGTGGGTGCCGTGCTGTTGTTTGCAAGCCTGATTGTAACGGGTGTGGCATTGATACAAAGCAAATAGGGGCGTTTTGCTTTAGAGCGGGAGTGGAGTACGGAGACCGGGTTTTTGAGAAAGGGTAAGCGTATAGGAAAGAATGCCTTTTTGAGGTAGGGCACGAAGACTGGTAAGAGTGGGCTGTTTGAAGAATGTGTATAGGGGCATGACCGCGTTCGCCCAGTCGGGGCAGCCCGGTTGGCCTTTCGCTAGAGAACCAGAGCGGAGTGCGGGGGAACGGCAGATTAGAAACAGCAGGAGCGACAACCGAAAGACTATTCTTTTTTCGGTTACGAAGGGTCGAACCACATTCGCCTCTATCGGCGGCACCATAGACACCCCACTCGATAGGGTTTTCAAATTGAAGAAATAGCGTGCAGTGCGGGCTAAGCCTCATCAAACGCCAACGACTTGCCAAAGGTGTCGGGTAGGGCAAGGGCGGCGGTAATGGCCAATCCCCATACCAGGCAACCGGTAATAAGGAGGCCGCCGGTGAGGCTGCAACCCAACACGCGCTCCAAGAATTGGTGCAACGGTATGAGCAGCACGAGGGCACCCCGCATGAAGGCTATCACGAAATGTTGAGCCGAGTAAATTAACCTGTCTTTGTCAACTCTACGGTTTCCCGTATTTTTGTAAGCATGAAAACAGGAAAAAGAAAAGTCGCAGCGAAGGGAGACCGACTTAAATGGACTCCTTTGAAGGATTTGAAGCCTGTAAGATTACGTTCTGTACCGGTTGAAGGGCATGTTTTGACAACTGCCGAACTGAATGCAAGGCTTCCTCAGACTTCTAAAATCATGCTTGTGCCTTGACTTTTGATTTCCCCGGCTACGACCTTTTATTCATTCAGAAAGATTGCTGTAAAGATGAAACCGCCCACCTGTTTACCCTTGTGTTCAAGTTCTATTCCCCAGTAACTGGTTTGTTCTATATATTAAGGGCGGAATATCATCTGGAAGATGTGTTTTCTATAAAATTTTATTGCAAAAAGGATCGAAAAAGCAAGTATAAATATTCAAAGATTACAAATAAAGGCGATGTAGGCAATATCCTCATTACTTGTGCCAAAGTAATACCGTTGCTTTTAGTTACTTATCCCACATCGTCATTCGGTTTTGTAGGAGCCAGAACTCTTGATAAGGCGTCCGGCAAAGTGGAAAACTGTGTCAATAATCAAAGATTTCGTGTTTACCGCAAAATCATCGCCGGAAAATTTGGAACTGTTACTTTCGAACACATTGAATATCCGGAAATAAGCGGGTATTTGCTTGTGAACCGCCGTCCTGCAACTGACATAGAAGTGAAAGAACAGGCAATCAAACATATGTTTACAGAGAATTACGATAATCTGCCAGATCTTTGAAGGTTTTTTGTAAGGTGTATTTTGCGGCGGTTGTTATCCCGCCGCTAAGCCTCATCAAACGCCAACGACTTGCCAAAGGTGTCGGGTAGGGCAAGAGCAGCGGTGATGGCCAACCCCCATACCAGGCAACCGGTAATGAGGAGGCCGCCGGTGAGGCTGCAACCCAGCATGCGCTCCAAGAATTGGTGCAACGGTATGAGCAGCACGAGGGCGCCCCGCATGAAGTTGGTGACGGTGGCCGTCACCGTCACCCGAAGATTGACACCGAAATGCTCTGCGGTGGAGGTCACGAACACCGACAGATAACCACAACCCAACCCCATGGCCAACGAAGTGATGTTGAGTTGCAGTCCATGGTCGATTCTGATGAAGTGGTAAGCCGTGGCGATGATGCCGAAGGTCATAAACGCCACCAAAACCTTCTTGCGGCTACGGACCAACTGACTTAGAATGCCGCTCAGCAGGTCGCCGCAGGTAATGCCTATTTGGAACAGGATGAAGCAGGTAGACAACTTCAACCCGTCTATAGCGTGCTCCTTGGCAATCTCGGGCGACAAGGTGATGAGCAGCCCCACGCTATACCAGATAGGGATACCCATCAGGATGCAGGCCAAGTATTTCAATGCCCGCCTTGGCGAAGAAAACAACAGCACCAGCGAACCCCGCTTGCCACCTGCCGACCTGCTTTCTTTAAACATGGTGGGCTCGAACGAATTGAGCCTTAGGATGAGCAAAACGCCGCCCGCAACACCTGCCGCGAGGAATGCCTGCCGCCAAGGCAGGAAGTCGCCAATGAGCCCGGCCGCCACCGCACCCGATGCCCCGAGGGTGGCCACGAGGATGGTGCCATAACCCCGTTTTTCCACCGTCATGCTTTCCGACACCAGCGTTATGCCGGCACCTAATTCGCCCGCCAAGCCCACACCCGCCAGAAACCGGATCACGGCATAGGTGTTCACGTCGTGTACCATAGAATTGGCGAAATTGGCCAAGGAGTAAAGTAGGATGGAGCCATAAAGCACCGTAACCCGCCCCTTTTTATCGGCATAAACGCCTGTAATGATACCCCCCAACATCATGCCCGCCATCTGTATGGATAGCAGTCGCTCGCCCGTAGTGGTCAGATCGGTGCCTGAGAGCCCGAGGTCTTTTAACGACGGGATGCGGTAGACATTGAACAGGAAAAGGTCGAACGCATCGATAAAGAAGCCGATGCCCGCCACCAAAACTGCCATGTTGAAGGGAGATTGGTAAACCTTGGGCGTTGGAGAAGTCATGGTAAGCAGCTTTCGGAACGCTAAAGTAGGGAATAGGCCCCGAAAAAATGCGCTTTACATGTAATGTATCAGCATCCAATAGAGCGGCATGCCGAAGGTGATGTTGAAGGGGAAGGTGAGGCCGAGCGCCATGGGTATATACAAGCCGGGGTCGGCCTCCGGCGCTGCCTGCTTCATGGCTGCGGGTACGGCGATGTAGGACGCGCTGGAGGCCAAAATGGCAATCAGCAGGCGGTTGCCGGGTGCGATGGCGAAAAAATGGGTTGCCGCGATAGAGAGGACTCCGTTCAAGACGGGGACTGCAATGGCAAACACCGTGACGAATATGCCGTAATTCTTGAATGCCTTAAACCGCCGCGCCGCCACCATGCCCATTTCGAGCAGGAAGATGGCCAAGAAGCCTTTGAAGATGTCGGTGGTGAACGGCTTGATGCCCTCAGCCCCTTTTACATCGGAGATGATACCGATTATCAGGCTGCCGGTTATCATGATGACCGAGCCATTGGTGAGCGACTCGCGCAAGATTTCTTTGAAGCCCTCCTTGGAGTTGCCGCCACTGTAGCTACGCATCAACATCACCCCAATGATGATGGCCGGAGCCTCCATGAGGGCCATGGCCGCCACCATATGGCCGCCATAGGGCACCTTCAAGTTTTCGAGAAACAACGTGGCCGTGACAAACGTGACCGCACTTACAGAACCATAAGTAGCCGCTATGGCCCCAGAGTTCTGGATAGACAACCTGCGTTTAAGGATAAAGAACGTATATAGTGGCACCAGCACTGCCATGGCGATGCACAAACCCAACGTAATGAGGATTTCCATGTTTAAGCCGCTATGGGCCAGCTCCTGCCCACCCTTGAAGCCGATGGAAAACAGCAGGTAGAGCGAAATGAACTTGGACGTGGAAGCCGGAATTTCCAAGTCGCTTTTCAGCAGCGTGGCCACAATGCCCAGCACAAAAAACAGGAGCGTGGGGTTGGTAAGGTTGTTGATGAGTAAACTGTAATTCATAGCCGCCGCCAATTAGAGATGTACAATAATAGGGGATTTTTGGAGAAAATGCCGTTTAGGATGCGTTGATTTTGACAGTACGGTGAGGTTTGGCAATGGGGCCGGATGTTTTCTTGCTGCATTTAGCCATTGGCTTCACCCAGCCCCGCAGCGTACATCCAGCACCCGAAACCAATAAAACAGGGCTTCTCCTTGGGCCACATGTTTCAGCCGACTGTTCAGGAAATTGTATTCCGGATGCACTATCAGGTATGCCGACAGCGGGATTTAGTAACGGAATCGCTTCAGGTTGCGGTCGTAGCGGGAAAGGGGGGGGCTCCGTAAATGCCGACATTTTCATGCGCTCGGGTTATTTTTTTTTGGCCTTACCATCGCGATACTGGTTTTTCGGGGAATGCGTCGACGGCGATAGTGGATAAGGTATTTGGAAACACAATTATGAGACTATACTTTTGGTTGGAAAAACTTTGGGGAAGCCTGCACAATGACACCCAAAGAAGCAGAAATACTTTTACAAGAAACTTTCGGAAGTCCGCAGTTTTATGACAAACAGTGGGTGGCTATTGAAAGAATTTTAAAGGGAGAAAGAGTATTGTTAATTGAAAAGACAGGTTTTGGCAAATCTCTTTGTTTTCAATTTCCTGCCACTGTCCTTTCAGGAACTACAGTAATATTCTCTCCTTTAATTGCATTAATGAGAGATCAGGTGAAAAAACTAAATGCGCTGGGCATACATGCAAAATGCATCAATAGTGAGCAAACACCAGCCGAAAACTCGGAAATAATCAATAATGCAAAAAAGGGGAAAATAAAGATATTGTACATTGCTCCAGAACGACAAGAAAACAACGAATGGATTGAGGCAACAAGAGAAATGAACTTATCAATGGTCGTTGTTGATGAGGCTCATTGTATTTCTGTTTGGGGTCATGATTTTCGACCTGCTTTTAGAAGAATAATTAATCTGGTTAAACTCCTTCCTAAGGGGCTTCCTGTGCTTGCAACAACAGCAACAGCAACTAAATTGGTTGAAAAAGATATTGCCGAACATGAATCAAGATTAGAAATGTCAATTAATCGGTTCGTCTGACATTTTAAATAACATAGTATGCATTTCATAATCCTCCTGCTTTTTTCAACGTCTAACCTTTTATATGCTTTGAAAACATCACCCTATTTTGGAAGTAATATCGGTTTAAGCATTGTTGCATATCGATACCGCATATGTTCCGAGCTCTATCTATGTATGCGGACCATTTTTTTAGCACCAATCAATCACAATTAAATTGTGTCTAGTCCCAACTCTTTCAGAAATTTATTGTGGTTGTTCGTATTTACCTTTATGCTCTCATTTATTAAAGCCATCTTTTTGTTTACCTCCTTCAAATCTATTTGTATATCCTCTTCCGACGTGCTTACATACCGTGAAATATTTAGGTTGTATCCATTTTGTTCTATTTCCGCCATTGAAACCCGGCGTGCATATCTTTCAATATGTTCGGGTCTGAACTGATACGTTTCTACAATTCTATTGATATGAGCTTCGTCTAAGGAATTTTGTCTTTTACCTGGTTTGTATTGTTCTACTGCGTTGATAAACAAAATATCATCTTGCTTTTTACATTTCTTCAAGACCAAAATACAAACTGGAATACCTGTTGAATAGAATAAGTTAGAAGGCAAACCGATAACCGTATCAATATGGTTGTCCTTTAACAATTTGGTGCGAATTCTTTCCTCTGCACCACCACGAAATAAAACACCGTGCGGTAAGATAATAGCCATTGTTCCACTATTTTTCAAAAAGTGAAACCCGTGTAATAAAAAAGCAAAG
>CAIVHI010000399.1 GCA_903905685.1 uncultured Bacteroidota bacterium
AACTTCCGATTATTGGATAGTGCGCACCGACGATACCGGTGCTTTAGTCTGGGAAACTTCAATAGGCGGCACCCGAAACGACTTGCCCTACGCCATTCACCCCACTGCCGATTCGGGATTTATAGTAGCCGGCTCCAGCAACTCGATTAACGGCGATGTAACAGACCACATTGGAGACACCTTGAACACCGATTTCTGGATTGTAAAAATCAACGCCACGGGTGCCATACAATGGAAAAAATCCTATGGTGGTACGCTCAATGAGGTGGCACAGTCTATAGAGGCCACACACGATGGGGGCTATATTATAGCTGGATATACGAATTCTACAGATGGACAGGTGACCGGCAATCATGGTGGCTACGACTTCTGGGTCGTGAAAATTGACGACACCGGCGCAATGCAGTGGCAAACCACCATTGGTGGCTCTGGCGATGACCTTGGATTTTCGGTGGACCAAAATGCCTTTGGCTACATTGTGGCCGGCAATACGTTGTCAAACGATGGCGATGTAACTGGCAATCACGGTTCCAACGATTTTCTCGTCGCACAATTATCGCCCACCGGGTCCATTTTGTGGACCAAATGTCTTGGAGGTTCGGCGGTCGATCAGGCTTGTTCCATTGTATCCACCTCCGATGGCGGCTGCCTAGTGGTGGGACAGTCGAGCTCCACCGATTCGGAGGTGGTGGGCAATCACGGCAATTTCGATTATTGGCAAGTCAAGTTGGCGCCATGGTCGCTTGGGGTTCCGGCTGCCTGGGCTCCCAACGCGCTGGGGTTTGCGCCCAACCCGACAACGGGTGTAGTGAGTATTTTGGGTATCACGCCTTCAAGTATTCGGGTTTCGGACGTTTTGGGAAGGGAAATTCTGGTGGAGCAAAATGCCCGCACTTTTTCATTACTGGGCAATTCACCAGGCATATACTCGGTAGAAGCCTTCGGTGCAAATGGGGAATTACTGGGTCGCGCCAAATTGGTGCGGCAATAGTGACTGCCCGTGAATGGGAAGCGAATGGATACCGGGTACCTGCAAGAAATTAGGGTGAAGGTGGTAAAGGTGCCAAAACCTGCATGGCGTCTGCCGTTTTTGCCGTTCGGTAAGGTGGCCTGTAATGGGCTTTCCCATACTCGTTCGTGTAGGGCTACTTTCACCGTTATCCGTTCTCAATGTTCGGAATTCATTAACTTTGCCGACTTATCATTAATGATATCCCACTTTGATGAAATTAGCCGGAAAACATGTTTGTTTGTTGTTCTTGTTGGTGGCAGGTGTTGCTGCACATGGTCTTTGCTGTAAACGCAGCGTACTCTTTATCGGCAACAGTTATACCTACACCAATAACATGCCGCTTATCGTGCAGACCTTGGCGTCTACATTGGGCGATACGTTGGTATACGACCAGTCTGACCCGGGCGGATACACCTTGCAAATGCATAGTGTATATGCGCCTACCATCGCGAAGATTTTCTCCCAGCAATGGGATGTCGTGATACTGCAGGAGCAGAGCGAGCTGCCTTCGTTTCCGCCCGACCAGGTAGATACCGCGGTGTTGCCTTATGCCCATCTCCTCGACAGCCTAATTCATGCCAATCGTGCTTGCACGCAAACCATGTTCCTCATGACGTGGGGCCATGCCAATGGCGACCCGCTCAATTGTACGTCTTACCCCGTTATCTGTACCTATCAGGGCATGCAGGAGCGGTTAAGGGAATCTTACATGCTGATGACGCAGGCAAATCTGGCCATTGTTGCACCCGTTGGAAATGCTTGGAAGGCCATGAAGGACAGCTTTCCGAGCATATGGCTATACATTGCAGATAGCTCTCATCCCAACATCAATGGGTCCTATCTCGAGTCTTGCGTCGTTTATTCATCTCTTTTTCACCAGCCGGTCACGGGGTGCAGCTACATTGCGGGCTTGGCGCCGGCCGATGCTGCGACCATTCAATCGGTGTCGGACAAGACGGTATTCGACAGTCTAGGCACTTGGCAGCAATGGGGGCATTACCCTAGTGCTTGGATGCAAGCCGGTTGCCTGAACGACACTGCTCATTTTGCCGTCAATGCATCCATTCCCGCAACCTACGTATACCAATTTGGCGACGGAACGGTTACCTCCGATACCGCAGCGGTTGAAACCCATGTTTACCCCGTCGCCGGCACCTATTCGGTTTCTGTTTCTGCGTCAGATTCCTGTTTCACAGAGGTTCGAGCATACAGTGTTAACTGTACAGGGGTTGCCCGAGAGGTTGCGGTCGGGCTCCCGAGTACGCGGTTTTCAGTTTCAAACATTACGCAGGGAGTCGTGGAATTTACATTTACAGGTGCAATAAATGTGGAGACCGTGGAGGTGTTTGATGTGCATGGCCTAAGGGTGGCCACCTATGGTAATGTAGCAAGCGGCTATCAAGCCCATTTGCAACCCGGGTTCTACCTGGCCAAATGCCGTGGACGGATGGGCGACACTGCTTTTGGGGTAACTAAGTTTGTAGTGAATTAGCATGCCGTATTAGTTTACGGATAGACACGCCTGACTATTTCATCGCTCCTTGAGGGTAGGGAGGGAGTTGATAGTCACTTTTACCCGCTGTATCCGCATCTTGTCTAATGCGAGCACGGTAAAATCGAAGTTTTCGAAACGTATTTTGTCATTTACTCCAGGGAATTTCCCATATATCTCCAAAACCAAGCCGGCAAGCGAATCGCTCTCTCCACGGGCTTTGTCAAACCGGGACGGCGGCACGCCAATTATTTTGCAAAAATCGTTAATGGGTGTTTTGCCTTCAAACTGGTAGTTTTTGTCGTCTAGCTTTTTGTAGTTCAAGTCCTCCTCGTCAAATTCGTCCCTAATGTCACCAATGATTTCTTCCATGATGTCCTCCAGCGTGATGATGCCCGAAGTGCCACCGAACTCATCAACAACGACAGCCAAATGGATGCGTTTTTGTTGAAACTCCTTTAGGAGGTCTTCCACCATTTTACTTTCATGAACAAAATAAGCCTGCCGCACGAGTTGGTGCCAGTCAAAAGCGGGGTCGTTGAGGTGCGGGAGGAAATCTTTGGTGTGTATCACGCCCGATACGTGGTCCAAGTCGTCGTTGTAAACCGGTAACCTGGAGTAGCCCGCCTCAAGGCAATAGCTTTTCACCTTCGCGAATTCCCATTCCCAATCTACACAGCTTACATCGAGGCGTGTCCGCATGATTTGGCGGGCAGTGATTTTGCCGAACTTGATGATGCCCTTGAAGATGTTGACTTCTTCTTTGGTAGCCGAATGTCCTACAGTCAGTTCAATCGCGGTCTCGAAATCGGCATTGCTCACGCTCGTAGGGTCTGATTTACCAACCCGTTTTTCAACGAAGCCGGCCGTATTCACCAAAACCTTGCTCACGGGGAGGAAGGTGGTATAGAGCAGTTTGATATAGGGGGCTGAAAAAATGGCTAGCCTCAAATTGTTTTGGGTGGCATATACTTTTGGCAATACTTCACCAAAAAGCACGAGGAAGAACGTGACACAAACCACATTGATGAGAAATGCAAAATACCCACCGATATCGGGAAACAGCCGATTCACAAAAATATTGGTGGAGATGATGATGGCGATGTTTATGAAATTGTTGGCTACCAACATTGTTGCCAAGAGAATCTTGGGTTGGTCCAAAAGTGATACCACCTGCCTTGCAGCGAGCGTGTTTTTTGTTTTCAGGAAGTTGACATCGCGGGGCGTCAGCGAGAAAAATGCCGTCTCGGCTCCCGCAATCACTGCAGACAGTGCCAACAGCACAATGGTTATCGCCAGCAAGACGGAACCGTCTGATACCGAAAAGGCATTAGCCGAAAGTATTAGGCAGGCAAACGTATTGGTGTCGTCGTCAGTACTTTCCAATGCAGAACCGTATTAAAAAAAGAATTTGCCTTGTCGCCAAAAACGCACCAAGACAATGGTTTCCGTTCAAATTACATCAAAAGGGAAAATCCTCTTTCGGCAAATTTACAGTAGTTGTCGAAATTTCATTATTAATATTTCCGTCGGTTGAGCAACCTCCGCCCGATTCAATACCACCTTCGCCGGCTTCCTTCTTTTTGTCAAGCATAACCAGATTGTCACCCACCACTTCGGTGTTGAACCGTTTCACTTTGTCTTTATCCTCCCAGGAGCGGTTTTTCAGTCTTCCTTCCACAAAAACCAAGGAGCCCTTGTGCAGGTATTTCTGTGCCAATTCGGCAAGGCCGCGCCAAAGCACCACGGTGTGCCACTCCGTTTGGGAATTCAAGTTGCCATTCTTATCCTTAAATGTCTCGGTAGTAGCCAGTGGAAATTTGGCCACCATAATGTTGCCTTCCAATGTTTGTATTTCGGGTTCCTTACCCACATTGCCAATCAGCATCACTTTGTTCATACCTCTCATAACCGTTTCGTGTTTGTAAGTATAAAAATAGTTGAATTATGCTGTGTTACAAAATTTAACTCCGAAAAAACCGAACTTTCAGGTATGTCAACTCCATTATAACTCGCCAAGCCACATGTTCTATTTTATTCGAAGATGGTGTTCTTCAATGTATTTAGAGACCGTTCGGGGGAAAGCCACGCCCGAAGCATCATTTTTTGAATAGAATTTGTAGCCATCGGGAGGGTTGAATCCACATCCTATGGCCGAGAGGTCGTAAAACCTACTCTTGATGATTCGGTGGGTCAGTTTCTGGGTTCCTTCGGTTGATTGGGTGGGTTTGTAGGTTCCAATTATGCTGCGGAGAAATGGGTTGGCGGCCACTATAGCTTCAAAAGTCATTGGCTCACCGGTCTCGACCAAGTAGGGCTCATGTAGATTTTGCCAAATGTCTTGCGCCGTCCGTTTTCCAAGCAGCATACATGTCGAGTCATGAAACACGAAGTAGTTGAAATACCGAGTAGAGACCTCAATGGACTTGGACTTAACCGGCAGCAGCCCAACTTTGTCATCGCGGAAGGCAACGCAGCTCAGCTTCAAAATACAATCGTTGCACAGCGGCTTTTTGGGTTTGCAAACGGTTGCTCCAAAGTCCATAATGGCTTGGTTGTATTGGGCAGGCCGCTCCACTTCCAGCAGTGATGTAGCGGTGGCTGCAAACATTTTTCTGCCGTTGGTGGAGTCCATGGGTTCCCAAATGCCTTGGGTGCGCGCCAAAACGCGCACCACATTGCCGTCCACTACTGCGGTGAGCCGTCCGAACGCGAAAGACGCTATTGCGGCTGCCGTGTAGGGGCCTATCCCTTTAAGTTCCAGTAGTTTATCGTATGTGTCGGGAAATACCGAATTGCAGGTGTCCACAATGATACGCGCCGTCGCCAAAAGATTCCTACAACGGTTGTAATAGCCCAGTCCCTGCCACATCTTAAACACTTCGTCCTCATCGGCATCGGCCAAGTGTTTTACGGTAGGGTACTTGCCAACAAAGCCGAGGTAATAAGGCAGGCCCTGTTCTGCACGCGTCTGCTGCAGAATAACCTCCGAAAGCCAGATTTTATAGGGGTCTTTTTCGTTCTTCCAAGGTAGCTCCCTATCATTCTCCAGCTCATGCCACTGCAACAGTAGGCTGGCGAACCTAGTTGGGGTGGCGATGATTTTCATTTTTTCACTAGTGGGTTGGTGTTTCATGCGCTGTTTTGCCGGGCGTTGCCGGCGCTTTACCAAAAATATGCAGTCGCACCATATTTCCGGTAGGATAACGGCACCAAAAAGTTATTTTTGTACCCAAGTTGGTAAAAATGGAAATATCGGAAATGAATGAAATGGCGCGCCAGGTGCGCCGCGATATCGTAAGAATGGTGCACGCAGTGCAAAGTGGTCACCCCGGCGGCTCCTTGGGATGTGCCGATTTTATGACTGCTTTGTATTTCAACATCATGGAACGCAAACCGGGTTTCGACATGAACGGGGTGGGAGAGGACCTGTTTTTCTTGTCCAACGGACATATTTCGCCTGTTTTTTACAGTTTACTGGCCCGCAGCGGGTACTTCCCCGTTCAAGAATTGGCCACTTTCCGGAAATTGGATTCGCGGCTTCAAGGTCACCCCGCCACCCACGAGCATTTGCCGGGCGTGCGTATTGCTTCCGGGAGCTTGGGTCAAGGGCTGAGTGTGGCTTGCGGTGCAGCATTGGCAAAGCGGATGAATGGAGATAACCATCAAGTCTACACACTACATGGAGATGGGGAATTGCAGGAAGGGCAGAATTGGGAAGCAGCCATGTTTGCCGCCCACCATAAATTGGACAACCTGATTTCGGTTGTCGATTACAATGGTCAGCAAATCGATGGGTCAACCACCAAGGTGATGAATCTTGGGTCGCTACCTGCGAAATTCTCCAGTTTTGGTTGGAGGGTACTTGAAATGGATGGTCACGACATAGTTGAAATACTGGATGTAATGGCTGCCGCGAAGAAAGATAAGGTGAAGGGTGTTCCTACGGTCATCATCATGCATACCGTTATGGGTAAGGGTGTAGATTTCATGGAAGGAACCCACGAATGGCATGGCACAGCCCCGAACAACCAACAACTTGCCGATGCGCTCGAACAACTAGGTACCACGAAGTTTGGCGACTATTGATTTTTTCAAATTAATTGTAGGAAGACACAATTATTTCGCGATAAACTTGTTTCTAAAGATTGGAGTGGGTTTTAAAATTTGTCACCCGTGCCGGTTGACGAATTGTTGGGCCGTTTAAAGGTTGATTATGAGAGTCGGCAACAAATTTTTACGGTTTGAATTGGTTGCCATCTTATTGGCGGCCACAGTCGGCTGTAAGAAAGATTCCAACCCAACCGAATACGATCGTATTTTGGGCAAATGGAAACAGGTTCAGTTTGCCACCGACGATAATGGGAACGGTCTGCTCGACCCTCAAGAGCTGCACAACGTGGCAAAAACCTACAGCGACATCCTCGCTTTCAACAACGACAGTGAGGGACTGGAGACCGTATTTACCGACAATGTGACCACCAATTATGCATTCAGTTGGTATCTTTCTGCTGCCGATACGTTGCAAAGAAACGGCATAGGTCATGATACCATTCTGTACCAAATTCAAGACATCACGTCACTACACCTCACGCTCATGACGACATCGAAAGTGAGCCTCGTTTGGTATATCTACGCAAAGCAGTAACGGAATCCTTTTGGGGATTCCGTCACTGTAATTACTCCAATATAATGTCAATTCCTAAGGATGTCTCTGGAGATAACCAGCTTCTGTATCTCCGACGTGCCTTCGCCTATGGTGCAAAGCTTGCTGTCGCGGTAGTATTTTTCAACGGGGAAATCCTTGGTATAACCGTAGCCTCCAAAAATCTGAACGGCGTCGGTGGATATACGGACGGCTGCTTCAGATGCGTAGTATTTTGCCATGGCCGATTCCTTGGTCATTTTCTCACCACGATTCTTTAAGTCGGCGGCTTGATAAATCAGCAGTTCCGATGCTTCGATTTGGGTAGCCATGTCGGCCAACTTAAACGCAATAGCTTGGAAATTGGAGATGGGTTGGTCGAATTGGTGCCTTTCTTGCGAATATTTCAAAGACGCCTCGTAAGCGCCCTTTGCAATACCCAACGACAGTGCCGCGATGGAAATACGGCCTCCATCCAATATTTTCATGGCTTGTTGAAAGCCTTTACCTACCTCGCCTAAGCGTTGTGCATCAGAGATTCGGCAGTTGTCGAACACCATTTCGGCAGTTTCGCTGGCGCGCATGCCGAGTTTGTTCTCCTTCTTGCCGGCCATGAAGCCGGGAGTACCTCTTTCTACCACAAAGGCAGTGATGTTGTCCTTGCTCCTAGGCTCGCCCGTGCGGGTAAGTACAACGGCCACATCGCCGGTAATGCCATGGGTAATCCAGTTCTTGGTGCCATTCAGTATCCAGCCATCGCCATCGCGCACTGCGGTGCAACCCATGTTGCCCGAGTCGCTACCGGTATTGGCTTCTGTCAAACCCCATGCGCCAATCCACTGGCCTGAAGCCAATTTGGGGAGGTATTTCCTTTTTTGTTCTTCGTTACCGAAATACAGGATGTGGCCGGTGCACAATGAATTGTGTGCAGCCACCGACAAGCCAATGGAGCCGCATACCTTGGCAATCTCGCTCACCACGGTAACGTACTCAAAATAGCCCAAGCCCGAACCGCCATATTCCGTTGGAACCAAAACGCCCATCAATCCGAGTTCGCCCATTTGGCGGAACAATTCGACGGGGAATTTTTGAGACTCGTCCCACTCCATCATTTTGGGCTTGATGTGTTTGGCGGCGAAATCCTTAATCATTTCGGTTATGGACAGCTGAGTGTCGGTTGCTGAAAAATTCATAATGCTGTTTTGGTTGGAAACGGACGCAATTTTACGACATTTTTCCCGTAATTGAAATTGCCATGAGCAATTGCCTGATGCATCGCCAATGGAAAACTGCAAATTTTGCAGACAAAAAAATCCATTTTTTCAATCGATAAATACCTATTTTCACACCATGAAGAAAAAGCTGTTGATAACGGGCGGTGCCGGATTCATCGGTTCCCACGTCGTTAGGTTGTTGGTAAACAAGTATCCCGACTACCTCATTGTAAACCTTGATGCGCTCACCTATGCGGGCAATTTGGAGAATCTGACCGATATTGAAGCCAAGCCCAACTATGTATTTGAAAAGGCCGACATTACCAATCCGGAGGAAATCAACGGCATTTTCGACAAATACCTGTTCGATGGGGTGATTCATCTGGCTGCGGAAAGCCATGTGGATAGGTCTATTGTAGACCCCAATGCGTTCATCATCACCAATGTATTGGGCACTGCCAACCTCTTGAATGCGGCACGCCGTATTTGGACTGGAAATTATGAGGGTAAACGTTTTTATCACGTCTCTACCGATGAAGTCTATGGCTCTCTTGGCGAAACCGGCTTCTTCTTGGAGACCACCCCGTACGACCCACAGTCGCCATACTCGGCCTCGAAGGCGGGTTCCGACCACTTGGTACGTGCGTATGGCAACACCTACAAAATGCCGTTCGTCATCACCAATTGCTCCAACAACTATGGCCCGAACCAATTTCCGGAGAAATTGATTCCGCTGTTCATCAACAATATCAAAAACAATAAACCCTTACCGGTGTATGGCGATGGCAAGTACACCCGCGATTGGCTGTTTGTAGTGGATCATGCCATTGCGATAGACCTCGTGTTCCACCAGGGGGTGGATGGCGAGACCTACAACATAGGTGGCTTCAACGAATGGCAGAATATTGAGTTGATTAAGTTGCTGTGTGTGAAAATGGACGAAAAATTGGGCCGTGCACCGGGAACTTCAGCAGGGTTGATAACCTACATCAAAGACCGTCCGGGCCATGACAGGCGCTACGCGATTGAT
>CAIVHI010000400.1 GCA_903905685.1 uncultured Bacteroidota bacterium
AGGTTGTTATATATTTTACGTATCCATACGCTTGCGTTACATCAAATTTATTACCGAAATATGTTCCATCAAGAACACCAGCAAACTCATCCACAGAAGAAGTTTTCATTGCAACTGGTTTCATTCCGAGACTCTTAACCCCCGGTACAGCTTCTGCACTTACAAATAGGACTGCCTTTTTCAACTTTCCCCGGTTTATCAATTCGTCCACTAAGACCACATGGCCTAAAATATTCGTGGCCGCCAATTCATTCATACCGGAAGGCGTAATTTTCCCGGCCGTTTTTCCAACCATTCCTCCCGCATTTAAGATTACTGCATCAATGGGGTCTTCAATGTTATCTACCGCTCGCCGCACGGAATCTGCATCTGCCACATCCCCAATAATAATTTCAAAGATTTTTCTCCCCGTTGTCGCTTCCAGGTCTTTTTTTGCGGCCTCGGCTTTCGCTTGATTTCTACAGAAAAGAATTATCTTATTCGTTTCTTTTCTCAACGCCAACTGTCGGGCGGTCTCTTTCCCAAGGCCAATATTTGCTCCTGTAATTAATATGCTTTCGTTCATCGCTGTGTTTTGGTTGTTGAAGAAATATTTATGCCACGAAATTAGTTGCTCTTGCAGCAGTATCGGTATCAAAAAGTCCATTAGTTTTGCTCAATCGTCTTTAATTTGCAAAATGGACTTGTTGAGTGATATTTTGGAAAGCGTCAGGCTGAAAGCAGTCATCTACCCGAAGATTATTCTAACCGAAAATTCGTGGGGCATAGAAGTGCCACATGACGATAGGTCGCAATTTTGGCGGCTCTTGAGGGGAACTTGCTATTTAAAAATGGGCGGCGAAACTCCTATAAAGATGAAAGAGGATGAAATATTCTTCGTTCCGCATGGGGCAGCTCACCAAATTTCAGGCCATCCCAAAAATGAGTGTGTGCCTGCCGAACATTATGGCAGAGCATTAAGGAGCGGCACACCTCTATTTAAGGGTGCCGATGAAGAAACAGTTCTAATGGGTGGCCATTTTGAGATCGACCCCTCTTTCAAACATCCTTTCCTTATTTCACTGCCAAAATTGATGCATATAACGGCGATGCAATCCGAACTATGCTTTTGGTTGAATACCATTGCCGTTTTTTTGAATGATGAGATAAGCGATGAGAAAGCAGGTCGTAAAGTGATTCTGGGACGCTTGGCCGATATTGTCTTCGTCCTAATCATACGTGCCTATTTAGGCCAAGAAAAAGTTGATCAAGGGTTTTTAATGGCCCTAAAAGACGAAAGGATAAGCAGTACCTTAAAAAGTATGCACGAGTTTCCCGACAAGGATTGGACAATTGAACAACTGGCAACAAAAGCCGGTATGTCCAGGTCCTTATTTTGCAGGGAATTTAAGAGGTCGGTAGGGGAAACACCTTTGGGTTACCTTACCAACTGGCGTATCATAAAATCGAAAGAGCTGCTGTCGGCCACAAAGGAAAATGTCAGTGAGGTTGCTGCCAAAGTTGGTTATCAATCCGAAGCCGCATTCAACCGGCTCTTTAAAACAAAAGTTGGTGTAACTCCCGCAAATTATCGCAGAAAAAACATTGTTTAAAAGGATGAAATGATTGGGCAGTAGAATCCTTGAACGTTCTCTACTGCATGAATGCTGAGCATGAGACATTGCGTGAATTAACGTGTGGCGTAGCCTAATGGGAATAAAACTTAATGCCGATACATTGCGCAATCGGGCGTGGCCTCAGCTCTACATCACCTTCAACCGCATCCCCACATACACATTCACCCCCATCATGGGGCCCCAAATCATGGAGGCGTCGAAGTTGCGGGCGTAGGGGTTGTCGTAGTCCACTATGGCGTCGTGCTGCATGAAGTTGGTGAGGTTGTCGCCGCCCAGATACACTTCGAATTTGTCGGTAAACACCTTGGTAATCTGCGTGTTCATTTGGTAGAACGGTGCAGAAAACGAGTTGATGCCGATGCCTGTGCCGCCGTGGTTGTGCTCAGCATAGGGTGTCCGTTCTTCGCCCACCCATTGTAGGGTATAGTCGAATTTCCACTTGCTCCTGGTTTCGTAGGAGAGGTTGCCGAATGCCTTGTTCTTGGCCTGAAACGGTTTTTCCTGTAGCCCAACTTCATAGTAATCAGTCATGACGTTGTTGTACCGGTAGGCCAACCGAATATTGAGGCGGCGCAGCAATTCATAGTCAAACTGGATTTGGGCACTTTGGGAGTAGGACGTGCCCTGGAGGTTGTAGAAGTTCAGAATCTGCGGGTAGTTCACATCCACCACCACCTGGCTTTGAAAACGGGTATAGTAGGCATCTGCCGAAATCACCCCTTCGTGATACCTGAACTTGAACTTATGGGTGATGTTGAGCCCCGTATTCCAAGCCACCTCGGGATTGAGGCCATAGGGCTTTCCCGCCACCGGATTGAGGATGTCTACCTGACGGTTGCTGGCGAGGTAGCCGATGTTGTCGGCAAAAATGTTGGCCGTGCGCTGCGCCCGTCCCACCGAGAACCGGAGCGCGGTACGCTTGAAGGGCGCATACCGCAGGTGGAGCCTCGGGGTCAGGAACGGGCCGTACAGGTTGTCGAAGTCGGCACGGAGTCCCGCCACCAGATTGAACTTTTCCGAGAAATTGCCGGAATACTCTCCAAAAACGCCCGGTACCGACTCAAAACGGGTGTAGTTCTGCTGTGCCGTCTGTTGCAGCAATTGTTCGTCAAACATGTCGAGCACTTCGCTCACGCCCGTCTTAATGATGTTCTTGGTATCGAATAGGTAGGTTTGGAAGATGAGGTTGGCATAGAAACTCGACTGCCTTCCGGTATAGGTGTTTTGGCCATATTGCGAATTCTGGTCGTGCTCCACATTGCCATATTGCAAGCCAATGCTGGTTTCGTCGCGTGCGGTGAAGGTCTTGGCCACCTTCGCCCAGTCTTCCAGCCGCTCGGTAGTTGCTTGATACCCCCAGGGATTGCCCGGCACCTGTGGCTCGCCGGCCTTGTAGTTCCAATCGCCACCCACCCCATCGGTATACAGCACCTTTACCCCTGCCTGAAACATGAGGCCGTTGTCGCCCACATAAATCCAGCGGTTCATGATGTTGATAAAGTTGCCCAAGGGCTGGTCTATGAAGTGGTCGCGGTTCAGGTCTACCTTGAGCCACTGCTTGGCACCGTCCAAAAACAGCACGCTGCTGAGCTTGCGGTTGATGTTGGCACGATACACAAAGTCGGCCTGCGTGTTGCCCTGCGAACTTTGGTACAGGTTGATGAACAGTTTTTCGCCGGCAAACGGCTTTTTGAGTTCCACATTGATTTGGCCGGCAACGCTTTCATAGCCGTTCACCACGCTACCGGTGCCCTTGCTGAGCTGTATGCCCTCCATCCAGGCACCGGGAATATAGGTGAGTCCTGCTATGGATGCCAAGCCGCGCACCATCGGTATGTTCTCCTGAGTGATGAGCGTATAGGTGCCAGCCAGCCCGAGCAGCCTGATTTGGCGATAGCCTGTCACGGCATCGGTATAGGCCACATCCACCGAAGGCGTGGTCTCGAAGCTGGAGCTCAGGTTGCAACAGGCCGCCTTGTACAGTTCGCCCAAACCCAGCCGCTCTATCTTCATGGCACCCGACAACCCTATTTCGGTCGACCTCATCCGTTCGCGCACTTCAACTCCGTCAAGGTCGTTGAGGGGGTGCAGTTGGATTTCGAGGTTGGCGCCTGCGGTTTTCAGGTTGATGGTGTCGGGCATCCAGCCTTCGTAGGAAACCACCAAAAGTAAGGCGGTATCGGGCAGGGAGATGCTGAAACGGCCGGTGCTGTCGGCCGCAGTGCCCATGCCTTGGGCGGGGGCGAACACCACCGCTCCGGGTAGCGGCTCCTTGCGGGTGCCGTCGGGCATGCCATAAACCGTCCCCCTTACCGTTCGGTTGCCTGCAAATGCAGTAAGTCCTGCGGAGAGGAACAACAGCAAAGGCAGCAACTTGGAGCAGGAAACCGGCATCAGGATGTCAATGTTTTTTAACCGTTTTATACCGGCAACACTTCGGCAGCTTGGCGTAATCGGCATCGTCGGCTTTGAACAGTTCATTGTCATGGCCGGCTTTGGCCACGCTTTTGAGGATGATTTCGGTATTGGTTTTGGTGGAATCGTAGCGGAGGTATAGGTCGCGGGTGTCGGGATTCCATTCGGCCGTCTTCACGCCCTTTACATAGGCAGCATCCTCGATGCGTTTTTTGCACTGCTCGCACACCCCTTCCACCTTTTTGTGGTCGGTCACAATGTTGTGGTTCTCACCCCAGGCGGTATAACCAAACACCAAAAGCAATAAAACCAAACATGCAGAGAACCGTTTCATGGACCCGAAGTATTTAACCCAAATTTATGCAATATCGGACAAGGGACGCGCGTAGGCGTTTAAATGTTAACGTTTTTGGAGGATGGGGGTATTGCGCAATCCGGGAGTTGGATGCATGCCCAACCTACACGATTCCCAACTCCCCCGTTTTTCCCACCGTGAAAAGAATTACATTTGCAACAAAAAAAATACGATTGATGAAGAGGGCCCTCATAACAGGCATCACAGGACAGGACGGCGCATACTTGGCAGAATTACTGCTTGAAAAAGGCTATGAAGT
Source organism: uncultured Bacteroidota bacterium (assembly GCA_903905685.1). Lineage (GTDB taxonomy): Bacteria > Bacteroidota > Bacteroidia > Chitinophagales > Chitinophagaceae > CAIYTT01. The sequence goes on from CAIVHI010000400.1 coordinate 4,646, forward strand.
ATATGGCATCAAACGCCGCACGTCTTTAATCAATACCGCGCGGATAGACCATCTCTATAAAGATGTTCATGAGCAGAAGCTCAAATTCAAACTCTATTACGGCGACCTCACCGATTCCACCAATATCATCCGCATCATTCAGGAAGTGCAGCCCGATGAAATTTACAACCTCGGTGCCATGAGTCACGTGCAGGTAAGCTTCGAAGAGCCCGAATATGCCGCCAATACCGACGGTACCGGCACCCTCCGCATACTGGAGGCCATCCGTATCCTCGGCCTCGAAAAAAAGACTAAAATATACCAGGCATCCACATCCGAGCTTTACGGAAAAGTACAGGCAGTGCCTCAAAGCGAAACCACTCCTTTTTACCCACGTTCGCCCTATGGCGTGGCCAAGCTGTATGCCTACTGGATAACCGTAAACTACCGCGAAGCCTATGGCATGTTTGCCTGCAACGGCATCCTCTTCAACCATGAAAGCCCCCGCCGGGGCGAAACCTTCGTGACCCGCAAAATAACGCGTGGGGTGGCGGAGATTGTTCTCGGACTCAAATCGAAACTTTGGCTGGGCAACCTCGACGCGAAGCGCGATTGGGGTCATGCCAAAGATTATGTGGAGGCCATGTGGCTCATGCTGCAACAGCCCGAACCTGAAGACTTTGTAATTGCTACGGGCATCACCACATCGGTACGCGATTTTGTGCGCTTGGCATTTGAGTGCGCAGGCATTACCGTGGAATTCTCGGGCGAGGGTGTGGACGAAAAAGCCGTCATCACCCAAGTGGCCAATCCCGAATATCATGTGAAGGTTGGAGACGTGGTTGTGGAGGTGGACAGCCGTTACTTCCGCCCTACGGAAGTAGATTTGCTGCTGGGCGATGCCACCAAGGCCAAGAACAAATTGGGCTGGGAGCCTCGCCACACCCTGCAGCAGTTGGCTCAGGAAATGGTGGATAGCGACCTCGAGGCATTCCGTAAAAACGTGCTGCTGAACGCTTCGGGTTTCGCCACCCACAACCAATATGAGTAATGTAGTGCCCCCTCCCGAAAGGTAGGAAGGAATGGTTCATTTTCTGACAGTGAAAACTTGATACCGTTATGGTTGCATACGAGCAGATTTTTGAGAAAAACAGGCGTTGGGTGGCTGAAATGCAATCGAGCGACCCCGACTTTTTCGAAAAGCTGGCCCGCGACCAGACGCCTGACTACCTCTACATAGGCTGTTCCGACAGCCGTGTGCCCGCCAATGAAATCATGGGGTTGGAGCCGGGCGAGGTGTTTGTGCACCGAAATATTGCCAACTTGGTCAACAATACCGACCTCAATGTGCTCTCGGTCATCAATTACGCCATCGTCCACCTCGATGTGAAGCATATCATTGTATGCGGGCACTACAACTGTGGTGGGGTAAAAGCGGCCATGACCCCCAAGGATATGGGTATTCTCAACCCGTGGCTGCGCAACATTCGCGATGTATACCGCGTGCACCATGCCGAGCTCGATGCCATTGCGGACTCGGAATTGAGGTACAACAAGCTGGTGGAACTGAATGTGCTGGAACAAGCCACCAACGTCATCAAGACGGCAACCGTGCAAAAGAGTTACATGGCGAAGGGGTACCCGGTGGTTCACGGCTGGGTGTTCGACCTCCACAGTGGCGTGCTTATCGACCTCAATATCGACTTCAAGACCATCCTCAACGATATCCGCAGTATCTACGACCTCACCGGCATGCTCTCAGAGCACCATGAGGATGGCGACTTTTGATGGGTGTTGCCTTGGCGGGGGAGCAAAAATTAGGAGGTGCGGCAAGCGCCGCGATTCCATGATGCCAAACGGTTGCAGCCTTGAGAATACCGAAAATAAGGTCACTTGGCATCCATCCAATCGCCCGTGGTCACGGTAATGTGGAAGGCCTTGGCCATTTTCGCCATCAACAACAAGCCAAGCGTTAACGGTAAAAAGATGGCAAATGGACCTACCAACGGGTTCATATTGATTTGTTTTTGCAGTGAATGCTGTACCAAGGACGCAAGAATTATGATTAGGATGAGCCCGACGAACACCATGTTGCCATGCCGGTACTTCATGATGATGCCGATTTTGTCGTTAGCCCCCAAATTC
>CAIVHI010000401.1 GCA_903905685.1 uncultured Bacteroidota bacterium
GTGCCGTCCAAGAAAGACTACCGCCACTTCCATATCAAGACGGTGGAAGGTATTAACGACTTTGCCTCTATGAGCGAAATCGTGCTGCGCCGATACAAGCGCCTACAGGAGGAGGGCAAACCCTTGCCAAAGTTGGTGATTATTGATGGCGGCAAGGGGCAATTGGGAGCAGCGATGGAAAGTTTGGAAAAACTGGGCCTTTTGGGCCAAATGGTGGTGGTTGGCCTTGCCAAACGGGAGGAGTCCGTGTTTTTTCCCGGCGATAGCAACCCCATACAGTTTCCATATGACAGTCCCGAAAACTTGATGATACGGAGGATTCGCGATGAGGTGCACCGCTTCGGCATCACCTTCCACCGAGACACCCGCAGCAAGGGTACCATCAAAAACCAGTTGGAAGACATTCCCGGAATAGGCGAGAAGACGGCGGCCGATCTCCTCAAGCTTTATAAAAGTGTGAACAAAATCAAGACGATCACCGAGCGTGAGCTAACGAAGGAAATTGGCGCTTCGAAAGCCCGATTGGTGTATCGGCATCTACACCCCGAAACCTGATGGGTGCTACCCCTCGGTAGGCTCACGCCGTGTAAAGCTCAATATAAGGATGCCGGAAGCAACCGCACAAACTACTATGAGGCTCAACCCTACCTTAGCTCCCGTGCCGAAATCGGCGTGTTTGCCCAGAAGGTCGTACCGGTTCAAGACCTCCATAAACATGAAAAATGTGAAGAATAAGGTGATCAGGCCGATGACGAGATTGGCGGTGGGGTTGCGGAAGCGCCATTGGGCACTGAAAACAGCCACCAAAACGGCGGCTCCAATACTGAAATGCAGGCCATTGTAGAGCGATGCAGCCTCCCAAAGGACACCCAATACGATGAAAAACCCGTAAGTGGCGAGAACGGCTTTGGAAGCCGAATAGTGTGGTTTGATTTCAGACATAACGTAATTACATGATAGACGGACGACGGTCGGGCGAGAGGCTGTCTTTCCAGGCCTGCATACGCTCCCGTTCATTGAGCGATATCGACATGGCTATTTTCATGGCGCCGTTTTTGTCGGGTTTCAAAATGTAGTTGTAGTCGCAATGGTACACCAAGTGGCCATCGGCATCCAAGTAGTGCCAACGTAGGCGTGCAAAAAAGACTTTTTCGGCCCATTCCTGCTTCATCCGCACTTCATGCCGCACCTTGACGATGCCGAACTGGCGGTAGGCATAGGCACCGCGATTGAAGAATCCCTCCAACCGTCCATAATCGGTAAAGGCAGTCTCCGAATCGTTGGCAAGCAGCATACATGGCATATTGTAGTGCATAGACATCGATTTGGTGTCCATACGCTCCAGTGCAACGGCGAAATCATCAAAGAGGTCATTCACCTGTGAGGAGGCGGATGTAGTGAGGGCGAGCATTCAAAGCAATGTTTGGGGATTACGAAATTAGAACCTTTCTACGGTTTGGGGCGCGCCGTTAAAGATATTTTTTTTCGGGGTGCATTCTATGCCACACGCACGGCCAATTTGTAATCCTGCCTGTAGCGGCGTACTTTTGGCCGAAATTGTAGGCATGGTCAAACCCTTGTTGAATAACCGGCGGCTCCAAATTACGCTCAACCGTCTTGCCCATCAGGTAGTTGAGAACCATGTGTCCTTCAAAGACACCGTCATTATCGGCATTCAACCGCGAGGAATACACCTCTCTGACCGTATTGCCAAGAAAGTGGCCGATATTACGGGCGGTGGCCATATCGACTACGGTAAGTTGGATATCACTTTTTATCGCGACGATGTGCACTCCAACAATATCCCCGTGCCCAACCAAACCGACATCCCCTTCAGTGTGCAGGACAAATGCGTCATCTTGGTAGATGATGTATTGCACACCGGCCGAACGGTGCGTGCCGCAATGGATGCGCTCATAGATTTCGGCCGGCCACGCAAGGTGGAGCTGTTGGTCTTGGTAGACCGCCGCTTCAGCAGGGAGTTGCCTATTGAGCCTGATTATACCGGCATGACCGTGGATACCATCCTGACTCAAAAGGTAATTGTGAGATGGGACGAAAACGATTGCAACGATGAAGTAGTATTGATCGACAAAATTTAGGCAGCACCATCGATAGAACGATGGAGCTACAATAATATCAGGTTTTCAGTTATGGCACTTTCAGTAAAACATTTGTTGGGCATCAACGAACTGACCGAGAAGGACATTGATTTGATTTTTGCGACAGCCGACAATTTCAAGCAGGTATTGAAGCGAGACATCAAGAAAGTGCCGGCGCTGCGAGATACCACCGTTGCCAATATTTTTTTTGAGAATTCAACCCGCACCCGTCTGTCGTTTGAATTGGCGGAGAAGCGATTGGGTGCCGACGTGGTAAATTTTTCGGCCTCGGGTTCCTCGGTATCCAAGGGCGAGACCCTTATCGATACCGTCAACAACATTTTGGCCATGAAGGTAGATATGGTGGTGATGCGGCATTCGGCCAGTGGGGCACCATGGTTTCTATCGCAAAACATCGACGCATGCGTCATCAATGCCGGAGACGGGATCAACCAACATCCTACGCAGGCACTGCTGGATGCGTTCTCGATTCGGGAGAAATTGGGTTCCGTGAAGGGGCGTAGAGTGGCTATTATTGGCGACATCATGCACTCCCGCGTAGCGCTCAGCAATATCTACTGCCTCACCAAGCTGGGTGCCGAAGTGGTGGTGGCGGGGCCACCCACATTGATTCCCAAACACATAGCATCGTTAGGTGTAAGGGTGGAATACGATATACGAAAAGCGTTGGAGTGGTGTGAGGTGGCCAATGTGCTGCGCATACAGTTGGAACGCATGCATAAACCATTGTTCTCAACGTTGCGTGAATATGCCACTTACTATGGCATTAACAAAAAGCTGCTGGACGGTATCTCGAACGACATCGTGGTGATGCATCCCGGGCCCATTAATCGGGGTGTGGAGCTCAACTCCGACGTAGCCGATGGCGAGCGGTCGGTCATCCTGCAACAGGTGGAAAACGGCGTTGCCATCCGCATGGCCGTCATCTACCTGCTGAGTGGCAAGCGCGACCCATCGATTCAGTCGGCAAGGCCAGCCCACCTACAATAGCGGGACGGTATCTTGATATTTAGATATTGCTGAGAATGGTGAAGCCTGCCAACAGCATGATGGTGCCTATGACGAGGCCCGCAATAGACAAGCCCGAATGTTTGCGTTTCACGCCCACCAATCCCAATACGAAGGCGATTGCACCCAACGCAACGCATAATCCCAGATAAAAATACATGGCACTCGGAATGGTAAAAACGGCCAACGTAGCCAGGTTTTGCGGCAATTTGACGTAAACCACGATTGCGGCAATGATCAATGCAACGAACGACAGCATGGCCGCGACGAACGACAGTATTCCTGGCAGACCGCTTTTTTGCCCTGAGCCATAAGAATGGAACTTGTAACGCCGGTCTAAAGCCATTTTCCAAAAATCGGCAATGGTAGCGGGTGGCATTGCAGCTGCCGCAGGTAGGGTGGTAGTTGCCGTGGCGGTGTGCATGGGGAAAGCAGCCTCGCAATGGCTTGGAACCAAAGAAAAGGCCATAATGAGCACCATGAACAACAAGCGGTGGGCAAAATTGGATGCCATAGGTGAGTTTTTTGCCTTTCCCGTAGAACTACCACTTGCTTTCGATGGGTTGCGGCTGGATAAAGGTAAATATTCCACCCCATGTTTTTTGGTGTGTAGCCGTATTTTTTTAGATGGGTGATGAAAATGGCGCATCGGCCCTAAACGAAATGGGCTGCAACACCTATAGTGCTGCAGCCCACAGACGGCTGAAAATGTGACATGACGCTATTCCCCATCAGGCGACATCATGATTTCCTTAATGTCGGCCATCATTTTCTTGGCAATGTTGTTGGCAGTGGTTTCGGTCATACTTTCGGAGTAGATGCGAATAATCGGCTCGGTATTGGAAGTGCGCAAGTGCACCCAGTCGTTGTCGAAATCGA
>CAIVHI010000402.1 GCA_903905685.1 uncultured Bacteroidota bacterium
CGAAAACACCAGAACCTGCCCGGACGTGTATTTGCCATTGAAAAAGAAGGTTTCGGGAAAGATGAGTAAGATGCCTATCATGGGCAAGTACAGCCGGTGTTCAAAAGTCTGTTCATTCAAACTGGCAGGCACTAACAGAACGGGTAGCAGAAACAAGAAGAACAACAAAATGGCCGCCGATAATTTCTTCCAGTCCTTTTTGGGAGAAAGCAATAGCACCACTGCAAACGCGGCCACCCCTCCAAACCCCAGATAGTTCACGGTATCTTCCATAATAGGGAAAACGCTCAGGTTTACGGGCAGCACAATTTTGCCGATATACTGCCAAATTAGGGGGAGGTGCCTCACAATATCCTGCGCGGTGCCGCCACCCAGCCCCACCTGTACCGTTGCATGGCGGCGGGCAAAAAACCAAATGGCGAAACAGCCCGCCCAAATTCCATATTGCAACAAATTCCTAGGCTCGAACACGCCTCGCCCCAAATACAAAATCAAAATGACGAAAGCAGCAGGGGCGGCAAACACAGCGGTCTCCTTCGTGAAGAATGCAGCAAGAAGGAATAGTGTAGAACCCAATATTTTCAAGGGCTTCCCGGTTTGAACAAAATCAACCGACAATATCAAAAACGAAAGCACGAACACCGCCAACAAGGTATCGTTGCGGCCGGGTATCCAGGCAACCGCTTGAGTGAGCACCGGGTGAACGGCAAAGAACACCGACAACACGAAGGCAATTGGCCCGGTAATCCGTAAACGCCCAAATAATTTGAACAATAGGATTACGGAAGTGAGGTGGAGCAACAAATTGACCAAATGATACAGATAGATGTGCTGGCCATGGTCTGCCAACCAATAATTCAATATCATCGAGTCGGAGAACAGCGGACGATAGTAGGGGTCTTTCACTGCATCGAACAATCCGCGATTGAATGCACCCCAAAGGTTGGCGAGATTCTCGTTGAATGCCTGAAAGTCGCGGATGAAAATGGAATCATCCAATTCCGTCAATCCGTACTTCAAGCTAGGCACATACAAAAGGAATACCAGTGCAGCGAGCCAAAGCGTAGGATAAGGAATGACGAATGAATCGGAGTCTGCCAACTTGGTGGTGGAAGGCTCCTGCACCGGCTGGATAAGCGGTGCTTTGCTCGATGTTGAGGTGTAATTCTTTTTAGCCAAAACTAGAAAGGTTTACCCAAAGTTAAAAAAAATTTCACACTTGCATCTTTTCACAGGCAATGCAATAAAATGTCATAAAGAGGAACTTTGTAATTTATTGGTTTTTAATGTACTATAAGTGCGCTTGACTGAAAAAAAAATTTAGGGCCCCAGTCCGACGGAGACAATTGCATGACAATTCCGCACTTCCTGTCGGTATCCTTTAACCGACACGGGGCGCCCTTTTCAGCAACATTTACAAAATTACGAAGGTGTTTCTTCGCACCAATGGTATCTCCACCATAGAGTGCCGTTTGCGCCAAGTAATACTCGCACTCAACCGCATGAGTGATGGATTGTTCCCTGTACAGGTATATGGCGGCAGAGTCCAACGAATTTTGTGTCAATAAAAAGACTCCGTACCGTAAATTTACATAGCGATGTTTGGAATCCAACTGCAAGGCAGTCCGCAATAGTGCCCCTTTGCGCGCATGGTCAACAGTTTGTTCTGCGAGCATCATATTGGTGGTTGCGGCATGTGGAGCAGCGGCATAAGCTGCACTCCAAAACGCAACCCGACCGGAGAACACCCTGCTGTAATTCCAACCCCATCCCATATATAGCAAGCAGACAACTGCCGCAATAGCAACGGCCACCCGGCGCGGCAGCCGAATAGCGGTGACCAGCCCGCCCAGTGACGGCAGCAACAAGGCAATCGGCACATATAGCCGATGCTCGAACAGTGGAGCCGACCGGCTGGAATTGGGCACCAACAGGGTAGGCAAAAGGAGCAGCCCGAACATACAAAGGCCCGCAACCAAGCGTTTGCGGACGGATGCACCGACACGAAAAAGCAATGCCGAGGTCATGGCAATTGCCGCTAAGCCTGGCCACAGGGCTCCATCGTTGAGGGTTGGATAGGGGGACAAACCGATAGGAATGATGCATTTGCCATAGTATTGAACCAATGCCGGAAGTTGCATTGCGGCCGCATATACCACCGATTTATTTACCGGTATTCCCGGCCGCCCCGTCCCAAAATGCACCGCAAGCCACCATATCAGCGGGCAAAGCGATAGTGCACCAATAAGTACCGACAATCTTCCGGCCCGACCATCGGCATAAATCAACACCCAAATCGCGGCTACCGGTAGGGCGACGAGGCCGGTCTCTTTAGTGAAACCGGCACAGCCCCCCCAAACAACCGCTCCAATCAAGTGTGCGCCCCCGCCGGAATTTCGGTATTGAACGGCCATGATGAGCATAGCGAAGACGAAAATGCCCAACAGGCTGTCGTTACGCCCGGGAATCCAAGCCACGGCTTGCGTGAGGGCCGGATGTATGGCAAAACATGCGGCTAGCAGAGAGCTTGCAAGGCAGCCGCACTTGGAAACGGTAAACAATCGGTAGAGTAACAAGACTCCCGCAAGATGCAATGCGACATTCACCAAATGGTAGCCCACGGGCGAGTCACCAAAAAATTGGTAGTCCAATATTACGGAATCGAGAAATAGGGGACGGTAATAGGGGCTGTGCAGCGATTGGAATACGCCTCGGCCAAAGGCAGTCCAAATATTGGAGAACTGGGCGTTGAACGCAGCATTGCCCGCTATCAGCGATCGGTCGTCGAGGTCGGTAAAGGCATAGGCCAATGTGGGGAGATAACGCATCAGCACCAGTGCAGCCAGTAAGGCATAGGCCATCCATGCCGACCTCCGGCCAATGACGGACACGCGCCGCGCAAATTCGCCCGATTGAGTGCCCTGTATCGCCATTTCTCAAAAGTAACAAAATACCGGTAGCCCAGATAAACGCACTGCGTTCAAAAAAGGCTCATAAAATTTGTGTAAAATGGGGTTTCGCATTTCAGGGATTGTATATATTTGAGCTGCAATCAACTACTCAACTTATGAAATTCACCTTTTATGGTCATGCCTGCTTCTCGGTAGTATCCGGTGGCAAAACCTTCTTGTTCGACCCCTTTATTACGCCCAATGAATTGACCCACGGCAAGGTCAACCTAAGCGACATCAAGGCCGACTACATCTTGGTGTCTCATGGCCACGGCGACCATGTTGCCGACCTTGTAGCATTGGCGCTTCAAACAGGAGCCACCGTGATTGGAGCTTACGAAGTGGTGGGATGGGCCCAGAAACTAGGCGTTCAAAACGTGCGCCCTATGAATTTCGGCTCGGCAACCCTCGATTTCGGACGGTTGCACTTTGTGCCCGCAGCCCACAGCAGCTCCTTACCCGACGGCTCCTACGGCGGCAATCCGGGTGGTTTCATCGTCACTACATCGGAAGGCACGTTTTATTATAGCGGAGACACTGGCCTGACCATGGAAATGCAGTTGGTGCCCCATTACGGCAAGTCGAAATTCGCCATCCTACCCGTAGGTGGCAACTTCACCATGGATGCCGACGATGCCTTGACAGCCGCCCGCATGATTGACTGCGACAAAATTATCGGTGTACACTTCGACACATTCGGTCTAATCAAGATAGACCACGACGCCGCTAAAAAGGTGTTCGCCGATGCCGGCAAGGAGTTGCTGTTGTTGGAAATTGGGGAAAGTGTGACGTTATAAGATTCCTCCACCAAATGCATAAGGCACCGGGGCGATGCCTCGGTGCCTTATGCATTTGAAATATCAATCTACAGTGGCAATGCACTTCAACTCTATGGCGATAGCCGTAGGAAGCGAGTCTATGCCCACCGTGGTTCGGCACGGCTGGTTGGTGCCGAAATATTCGGCATAAATACGGTTGTATGTCGCGAAATCGCGTTGCATATTGGTAAGGAACACCGTGACGTCTACGAGGTTTTCCCATTTGGACCCAGAGGTTTCCAAGATGGTGCGCACGTTTTGAAACACGCTATGGCACTGAGCTTCAAAGTCGAACGAGATGTGGTTGCCGTGCTTGTCGGCCACGAGTCCCGGTATTTCGTCGGAGCCCGCCTTGCGCGGCCCTACTCCCGAGAGGAACAATAGGTTGCCCACCCTGCGGGCATGCGGGTAGAGCCCAACGGGTTTCGGAGCTTTATCTGTCGAAAACTGCATATCGAATGGTTTTGTACAAAGGAAAACGAAAAGGGGTAATCGACCAAAAAGTTACATACCTGCTACCGGTATTGCGAAATAGGGCAATGACACACAAAAATTGTCGGCATCCAAAAACGCTCCACATAAACATCACTGCATCTGCCCCACCCTATACACCGTATAGATATGCGACCGCTCCTGCCAGTTGCCGACATTGAATTTCAGGACGAGGTCGGGGAACAGGCAGTACAGCTTCTCGAGGTGGAAGCCGGCGGGCTTGTGGCCCAATTTGATACCCGGGCTGATATAGAGCACCTTGCCGGCCGTGGGGCTATCTACCAACGCGGCCAGCTCGGCATGATTATGGATGTGCCGCACCTCGACATTGGAGGGCTGGTAGAAATGCACGCGAACATCGTTGAGCAGGTATGGGCAGTGGGAAAAATAAACCACCGTTACCTTCTCCCCACCCGCATAGCGGCACACAAAGTTGTAATAGCTGATGACCTCTTGGGCGGGTGCAAACACCCGATATACCAATACCACGGCATTCACTACAACGAGGGTCTTCCAAGTCCATGTCAATGGGCGCGCGTGTTGGGCATATCGGGTATAGACCCACTCTGCACCTGTTGCGGCAAAAAACAGGAACGGCAATGCCATCGGGAACAGGAAACGCATTTCCTTATGGGCAATCAGGAAGTGGCCCAACAAAAAAGCAGTCACGGCAAACCCAAAAACGTGCTTCCAACGCTGCCGAACCCCGATACAAAACAACACCATGAGCACCAAGCTTATGGGCGGCACTGCCGATTGGAAGAACAGGTTGAAGTAGTTCCACCAGGGGTCGGTGCCCCATTTCGCAGCCATATTCCTCACCATGTTCACGTGGTAGTAGTTGTAAGGCGAGATGACCCACATGCCATAAAACCAGTAGTCGGCGAGAACAGCCAAACCGATGCCCAAGAGCGTACCCGTCACAATAGCCATAAAATCGGCCCATTTGGCCCGCGCCACAGCAATGAGCCATATCGCCGCGCCGCCTAGTGCGAACACCATCTGCAACCTAATGAACAACATGAGGCCGCAAAGCACACCCGCCCCCAAGTAGCGCAGGATTTTTTGGTTTTGCCCGCCACCGGTGTCGGGCAGCAGTAGGAAGACACACAAAAACAGCAGTGCGGCCAGGTTTTCGGAAGAGAACCGAACGCTCATATAGGGCACATACCACAGCAACATGGCCGCCATTACAAAGACTGTCTTGCCGCGTTGGGTCTCGAAAGCCGGCAAGAGCCGCAGCACTACATGGCAAGCCGTAAACCACATGGCGATACCTATGCACAAGCGCAGCAGGAAAATGGCCGTCACCGGACTAAAGCAATGCGCCCAAACCAATGGCTGCCAAATGCAGTAGGCCAAAAGTGGTTGCAATGCCGAGCGGCATTGGTTTTGAAACTCCCAAGGGAGGTCTTGGGGTGGCGTGTGGAACAGCTTGTAGTTGGCAAACTCCAACACCTGAAAATGCTCGTCGGGATGGTTGGACCCCACGCTGAACCAGGCCGCCAAGACAACAGCGGCAAGCCCGGCCAAAAACCATTTCCGGTAAACACCCTGTTGAAAAATGCCCATGGTATGATTAGATTTTACCCACACAAAGCCTACTGCGCCTCATGGTTTCAAGGGTGGATGTGGTACCGGCCACCAAATGGCCGAAGCATATGCAAAAAATATGATTGATTTTGCAAATTTAATGCCCTTACCCGGGAAATGCAAGGGTGGCACAAGCTTAAAGACGGCTGCGCCAACATTTTCAGGCGGCAAGGCCGCGTTTCAATGGGGGTTATGCTCGCCTAACATCTTCAAATTGTCCAATAAATCGAGTGGCCATTTCTCTTTCACCTAGTCCCATGTCGGCGAATCTCCTTAAATTTGTAAGTTAAATTTAAATTGTTTTAATAGCCCATCCCGATGGTTAAACATTGCCTCCGCACTGCGAAATGCAGTTTCCAAATATTCTGTTTCCTGTTCATCATAATCGCAGCATCGGTAGGCCGTACGGATGCGCAAACAGCAGGTGTTGCCCATC
>CAIVHI010000403.1 GCA_903905685.1 uncultured Bacteroidota bacterium
CCGTCGCCATAGGTGAGCATAAAGGTCTCATTGCCGATGTAGGGCAACACCCTACGCAAACGTCCCGCCGTCATGGTATCCAAACCGGTGTCAATCATCGATATTTTGAAGGGCTCTGCCGAGTTTTTGTGGATTTCCACAGAATTGTTCGACAAGTCTACGGTCATATCGGCATTGTGCATGAAGTAGTTGACGAAGTATTCCTTGATGATGCCGCCTTTGTAGCCTAAGCAAATGATGAAGTCGGTATGCCCGTATGCGGCATAAATTTTCATGATGTGCCACAAGATGGGCTTCCCGCCAATCTCAATCATGGGCTTGGGTCGGAGCGAAGACTCTTCGGAGATGCGGGTGCCTCGGCCGCCGGCGAAAATGACTACTTTCATGGCAACAAAGATAATTGTTATTCCATCAAATCAGCCAACGTCGGCCGGCTTGTCAGGTATGGTCTCGACGAGACCTGCAAGCCGCTGCAATTGGCCGTTCGAGATAGATGTTAAACCCCAAAATCAGTTCATCGTCAAATGTTTATACCTTAATTTACACAAAATTGGAGCGCGTGAGAGAATTTATAATGGCGTTGCTGCTCATGGCGGGAACGGCAACAATTTGCCCTGCACAATACAGCGGTAGTCCGAAAGACGCGGGAGACGACCCTTATGAAACCAAAGACCACTTAGTGGCGGGATTGAATTATTTGAGCAACAATGTTTACCTCGGCCGTAAAGATACCTTGGTCATTCCTTACTACAGCCCGTTTCTCGGCTACCATTTCAAGTCGGGGTTCTACGTCAAGGGTATGATGGCCTATACGACTGCGGGCAACTTGGGTGGTCATATAGATCTGACCACCTTGGAGGCAGGTTACGATCATTCTTTTGGGGAGCATTTCAATGTTGGTGTCAACGCTGAGAAATTCTTTTACAATAAGAACAGTATCAGCGTCAGGGCGAATACAACGGCAGGTATCGGCTTGGACGCACAATATTCGAATGACTTTGTAGAGCCACAGGCAATCTTCAATGTGGATTTCAACAAAAACTCACAGGACTATGTGTTGGGACTCGCGGCCGACCACGACTTCGGATTGGATGACGGCAAACTGCACCTCATTCCGACGGCTAGTGCAAATGCAGGTACCCAAAATTATTTCGATGAATATTTCGTGAACCGCCTCACCAAGAAAGACAAGAACAACAAGGTGAAACATGTGGTTCAAAATCCTTCGAAAATCAACATCCTCGACTACGAGTTCAACGTGAAGACCACTTATCGCACGGGCCATTGGCTGTTCACCTTCATACCGACTTATGCGTTGCCCGAAAGCCCTGCGTCGATTTTGCTTCCTGGCAAAAAACTACAATCGGAACACTTGTCCAACGGGTTTTATGTGGAACTCGATATTTGCTACCGAGGTTGAAAAACAGAGCTCGCAACGGCAGTCAACTCCGTTTTTTGTGCGGTATTCCCAAAAAGGTTGGGTATATCGTCGTGCTAATGGAATTTAATTTATCTTGCACTGTTTTTTGA
>CAIVHI010000404.1 GCA_903905685.1 uncultured Bacteroidota bacterium
AAAGCATTGAATCAATACCTTCGCAGATTCAGTGTCTTCGGCCAGATACACCGTACGGTGTCGGGATATACCGGCTACCCTTTTTGACTATATAGTTTCCTTAATACGCAAATCAAACGGCGAAAACAGATGAGCCCAGTGTCCACCAAACATCTCGTAGCGACTATCGCCATGTTGTTTGCAATTCATATATCCTATGGCCAAATGGCCATACCGCAATCTTTCCCCAACGATCACGGCTCCAACAATGGTAAAATCGGCTTGATGCAATTGAGCCCAAACAGCAAGTATATGCTGAGCTACGTGGTCAAGGGCCTCTCGACTTCGGGATCGGTCCAAATCACGACCGACAATAATGGGGTCGCCATTGTGGACAACCTTTATGAGGGAGTATATGCCGGCTTTTCGCTCACCCCTATGAACGGTACCGGTATACCGGTCATCAAAATTGCGGATACCGTTAAGTTGTTGGTTCTACCCCAAATCACGTATCAACCCACCGACGTGGAAGCCTCCATTGGCACCGACGCCACTTTTTTCTGCAATGCCATACCACCACAGGGAGCCGCAGGGAACTCCGGCCTTACCGTAATGTACCAATGGCAATTGAATGCCATGGAAGACAGCAATTTCATGCACTTCGTCGATTTGCCCGGGCAAACTTCGGCCGCCATGGTGGTAAAGACTGTGAAATGTATAGACGGCGGAAACCAATTCAGGTGTAAAATATCCTTAGTAAACGGCACGACCGTAATAGGTACCGTATATTCGAAATTGGCAACACTTACCGTAACGGGCTGCATTGCCCAGAAAAGCAGCGTGGAATTCATAGCGGCCGTCTATACCGGGGCGGCCGTAAAAAACGATGATGCATCGTCATTGACGCAAACCTACCTTAGATTGGTGATCCCGGGATTCAATTCGGGCGGAATCGAAAGCAATGCCCCGCTTAGCCGGCGATTCCTCTTCTCCCGCAATGTGATGTTCCAACTCACCTATTCCACCAACATCAACAATCTGTCTTATTTGGATGCCAATGGACTGCCGGCTACGAATGTGCAGGATTTGCGGAGCCGGTATGTGAACAAGCTCGACTTGTATGAAAATGCGAATTTCAACTTCAACCTCACTTGGCCCGCACTTACGTTCGTAGTGCCCAGTAAGGTGGATCGCAACAACGATTGCATTGGAGACCTTGCCCACATCTACTTCGACCCCATTTGCTCGGTGTTGGGCACCACCATCAACGACTCGACTTCCTACGTGGTGACCTCCTTGCTGTATGGCCTTAATATCACCTACCGCACGGAAAACATCAGCCCGTTTTGGATGGAGATTTCGGCCCAGGCTTTTTACATCAGCACGTGGGACAGCCGATTAAACCCCAACTTGCAATACCAAGAGCGTGTTGCCACCCAGTCGGCGTTGCCGGCGGCGAGGTCGGTGGGCAATGGATTTCCTTATTACCACTTGGACGTAGTGTTGATGTATAACCTGATTAAAAACGACAACAGCACGAACGTGTTTCTCCATGGCGCGCATTTCGACAACTACTTGCCGGGCCTGCGCAACAACAGTTATTACCAAATCCAAGTGGGAGCCGCAGTGAATATGGCCAAGCTCTTCCAGACTTGGGCCAAGCCATAACCTACGTGGCCACACGAAGGCTGCCACGGTGCACCTGCGCTGCATAATGGCCTGTCAGTTGTAGGGTCCAACAAGAACTATTAGGCCTATTTTGCCGCCCCTGCCGCGTTTTTTTTAACTTTGTTCCGTAGGCGGTTCCAGCGGTCTGCAATGCCAACATGACCTCCAAACCGGTATATATCGCCCAAAACAACATCGTTTCGCCGCTTGGGTTCACCACGGGCGAGAATATGGATGCTTTGGCGGCAGGGAGGTCGGGCATTCGCTTGGTAGAAGATGCTGCACTTTCGCCGGTTCCGGTGTTTGCTTCGGTAATCGACGATGTTGCCTTATTGAAAGCCGCAGCCGATTGCGGCTTGCCGGCATCCATCATCCGCATAGAAACCCTGCTGCTGCTGGCCGCATGGCCGGTGTTGCAGCAGGGCGGCATGAGGCCCGATGCCCGCATGGGCTTCATCTTGTCGACCACCAAGGGCGACATCGGGGCGTTGCAAACGTCTTGTTCCAATATTGAGGCTGCTTTGCCCACAACCACTGCACATCATGTGGCGCGGCATTTAGGTTTCACCGCCGCGCCCGTCGTAGTGTGTAATGCCTGTGTGTCGGGGCTGTTGGCCATATCCGTTGCCCGTACCATGATACGCAGTGGGCGATATGACCACGTATTGGTGGTGGGTGCCGATGAAGTAACCGCGTTCGTATTGGCCGGCTTCCGGTCTTTCCAAGCCATAGCCGACGAGCCGTGCCGGCCATTCTCCGCCAATCGCGCAGGGGTGACGCTGGGCGAAGCCGCCGCCGCCGCACTGATAACGTCGGACTCCACGCATGCCATAGCCGAAATCTTGGGCGATGGCTCGGCCAATGACGCCAACCACATTTCGGGCCCATCTCGCACCGCCGAAGGGCTGTTCTACAGTGTGGCGGGCGCTTTGCGGGAGGCCGGCATCGATGCATCCGCCATCGACTATATCTCCGCCCACGGCACCGCAACGCTCTACAACGACGAAATGGAAGCTGTTGCTTTTGACAGGCTGGGGCTTACAGGCGCACCCGTCAACAGCCTGAAGGGCAGTTTCGGCCATACTCTCGGCGCCGCCGGCCTGTTGGAAGCCATCATTGCCGCCACCGCCGCCCAACACAATATGCTCCTACCCACGGTGGGTTTTGAAACATTGGGCGTAACGAAACCCTTGAACGTCATCCAAAGCTATTCCGACGGGCACGGCATCAACACCTTCCTGAAAACCGCCTCCGGCTTCGGTGGGTGCAATGCCGCCATGATATTCCGAAAAACAGACCGCCATGGCCCCGCCTAGCCCCATCCTATCGACGTGTAAGATTGCCAACGGTCGCATCGTTGTGGACGGCACGGTTTTATTTGAGGCCGATGGCGCTGATTTTCAGGCATTTGCTAAAGCGGCCTATCAACACTTGGGCATCGCCTACCCCAAGTTCTACAAAATGGACTGTCTCAGCAAACTGGCTTTTTTGGCGGCCGAGATACTCCTTGGTGGGCATCCCGAGGTCATTGCAGGCAACGGTCCTGCTGTGGTTTTTGCCAACCGGTCGTCCAGTCTCGATACCGATGTCGTGTTTCAACAATCCATTGCCGACCCGGAAAACTATTTCCCAAGCCCTGCCGTATTCGTGTATACCTTGCCGAATATATGCGTATGTGAAATCTCCATTCGCCACCAACTTAAAAGTGCCAACTATTTCTTTATTTTGGATACATTCGATTCGGATTTTTTGCAGACGTTTGCAGAAGATTTGATGGCGTCGGCAAAAGCGGAATATGTACTGTGCGGCTGGGTGGAATGCTTCGGCAACGCCTACACGGCCACCATGTGGCTCACCGGCGGGGGGATGCCGGCCGACTTTGCAAGAGACGCTTCGCTACAACAATTTGAAAAGTAAATTATGGAAGACCTTAAACTGGAATTGAAGAAAAACATCATTACTGTCCTCAATCTCGAAGACCTGAAACCGGAGGATATTGATGACAATGCCCCCATCTTTGGCGACGGGCTCGGACTGGATTCGATTGATGCTTTGGAGCTCATCGTGATGTTCTCCAAGGAATACGGCATCAAGCTGACCGACCCCAAGGAAGGAAAGAAGATTTTCATCTCCATCAACACCATGGCCGACTACATTACGGCCCACAGAACGGTTTAGGTAAGTAGATATGGCCTACAAGGGTGTGGCAGTCACGGGAATGGGTATCCTTTCGGCGGCAGGGATGTCGCCGGCAGAGAACTATGCGGCATTATTGGCAGGGCGCAGTGGCATATCCACCATCGAGAACTTTGAAACCATCCACAATCGGCTACCCACCGGCGAGATCAAAATGACCAATGCCACCCTGGCCGATTTGCTTGGGCTGCCATTGGTGAACGATTACTCCCGCACGGCCATGCTCGGTGTAATGGCTGCGAAAGCTGCGCTTGCAGATGCCGGCCTCCCCGATACAGCCGATTGCCGCACCGGCTTGGTGTCGGCATCGAGCGTTGGGGGGATGGATACCGACGAAAAGCACCATTTCGACTACTTCAACAATCCGGCTTTGCTGCGTTACGTGGGCAGCCGCGACATCGGGAATGTGACGCACAAGATTGCCGAAGCCTTAGGCATAACCGGTTTTGCAACCACCATAAGCACCGCCTGCTCTTCCTCGGCCAATGCGGTCATGCTCGGGGCGAGGCTCATCCGCAGTGGGCGGCTGGATAGGGTGGTAGTGGGTGGCACCGATGCCCTGTCGAAGTTCACCGTCAATGGTTTCAGGACACTCATGATACTTTCCGACCAACTGTGCCAACCGTTCGACAACGACCGAACCGGTCTCAACCTCGGTGAGGCTGCAGCCTACTTGGTGTTGGAGTCGGATGACATGGTGCAACGCCGAGGCTGCCGGGTGTTGGCACGGGTGGCGGGCTATGCCAATGCCAACGACGCCTTCCACCAAACCGCCTCCTCCGACAATGGCGAGGGTGCCTACTTGGCCATGTCGCAGGCACTGGCGGTGGCCGGACTGCAGCCGGCAGATATTTCCTACATCAACGTGCACGGCACCGCCACCCCCAACAACGACCTCACCGAGGGTCGCGCTCTGTTGCGCATCTATGGCGACACTCCGTTGCCGCCCTTCAGCTCCACAAAGCCGTTTACCGGCCATACCCTGGCCGCAGCCGCTGCAGTGGAGGCCGTATACAGCATCTTGGCACTCCAAAACGACGTGGTGTTCCCGAACCTGAATTTCGCCACACCCATGGCCGACCTCGGCACCTCGCCGGCTATACAACTGCTCCACACCCGCATCAACCATGTGTTGTCCAACTCGTTCGGATTTGGAGGCAATTGTTCCACCTTGATATTTTCGAAGGTATGATGAAGCGCGTATATGTTACCGGCCTTTCGTGCATATCGGCACAGCCCACCTTTGGGGCGGGGCTGGATACCGAATGGAGATTCCAACCGGAATGCAATGTGTTGGAAACCATACATCCCGTTTATAAATCTTTCCTACCCGCCGCCGCACTGCGAAGGATGTCGAAGGTAATCCGCATGGGGGTCACGAGCGCAAATGCCGCATTGGCCGATGCAGGCGTATCGATGCCCGATGCCATCATCATCGGCACCGGCATGGGTTGTGGCGAGGACAGCGACAAATTTCTCGAAGCCATCGTTGCCAATGGCGAGGAAATGCTCACCCCAACCGCGTTCATACAGTCTACCCACAACACCGTGGGTGCCCAAGTGGCGGTAGGCATTGGCTGCAAAGGTTACAACCTCACTTATGTAAATGGGGCGGTTTCATTCGAGTCGGCCCTGTTGGATGCCCAAATGACGATAGCCGAAGGCAATGCGCATACCATACTCACCGGCGGCATAGACGAACTGACGAAGCACTCCGCAGACCTTTTCCGTCATTCCGGGCTTATCAAGCTAGGCGGCGATTATACGGAAGTATTGCATTCCAAGTCGGGCGGTACGGTATTTGGCGAGGGTGCCGCATTCGCGGTTTTGTCTGATAGCCCGGGCAAAAGCCCTTATGCAGAAGTGGCCGATGTTTGGATGACCGCCGTCTTGCAACCCCAAGCCGTAGCCGGCGCGGTATCCGATTTCTTGACCGCCAACGGGTTGACGCCGGCGGACATAGATGCTGTGGTGCTGGGTATCGACGGTGACGTGCAGTATGACGGCTACTACTCCCAAACTGCTACCGACCTATTTGCCGAAACCCCTCAGGTATATTACAAGCACCTTTGTGGGGAGTTCAACACCGCCCAGGCATTCGGCTTTTGGGCCGCCTGCCACATGCTGCATACCAACGAGATACCCCCGGTGATGGTCATCAACCACTTACCCCAACGCGAGTTGAACCACATCTTACTGTACAACCAATACAACGGTATAGACCACAGCCTGATATTGTTGAAAGCATGTCGAAACACACCCTGACCACACTTGCGTTTCTGCTGTTCGCTACAGTGGTTGCACTTGTTGCGCACCGCGTAGCTGTAAGCATATGGTGGGCTGTCGTGCCATTGCCTGCATGGATGGCTGTTGTGGCGGTCAACTCTTCCAGAATCTCTTCCAGTTACCACGTACGGGCATTTTGCGGCAACCCCAAGATAGGTGAGAACATAGTGGCATTGACCTTCGACGACGGTCCCACAACGGTTACGTCTGAGGTGTTGGATATCCTGCACGCCCACCATGCCGAAGCCACGTTTTTTTGCATCGGGAAGCGGGTAGTAGCGCATCCCGAACTGGTGCGGCGGTTGGTGGCCGAGGGGCACACCATCGGTAACCACACGTTTACACATGCCCACAACTTCGATTTCTACAGAAAACCCCAAGTTGTGGCCGAATTGGAACAGACCGATGCCGCCATCACCAACATCATCGGCAAGCGGCCGGTCTACTTCCGCCCGCCCAACGGGGTTACCAACCCTTCCATACGAAAGGCATTGGCGACAACCGGCCACCGGGTCATCGGTTGGAACATCCGGTCTATGGACGGGGTCAACAAGGACGAAGCCAAGGTGTTGGCGAATATCAAAAAACACCTCCGACCTGGCGGTATCATCCTGATGCACGATACTTCGGCACATTCCGTGCGGGTGTTGGAGCAACTGATGGTATATTTGCAGGAGCGGAACTATAGGGTTGTGCCGCTGGAATATTTGTTGAACTCCTAATGCCTTCCGGCTTGAACGTCCTGAAACTCCTTACGCCCACACTCTGCTTCCTGTTGCTGGTGGCAACCCCCGCCATTGCCCAAGCCGACCGCAAGAAGATGACAGAGCCCGAAATCGCTTCCCTGCAACAATCGGTAGCGGTGACTGCCAAAAACATCAAGTCGCTAACGGCCGACTTTGCCCAGTACAAACACATGGACTTCCTGGCGAAGGACATGGAATCTACCGGGAAGTTGGTGTTCAAGCAGCCCGACAAAATGCTGTTGCAGTATAAAAAGCCCTACAACTATTCGGAGTCCTACATCAACGGCAAAATCCACATCAACGACGACGGCAAGAAGAAGGACTATGACATCGGCAATAGCGATGTGTACCGCACGGTGAACAAACTCATTATCGGCAGCGTGAGCGGCAGCCTGTTCAATACCGGCGAATTCGAGGTGTCTTACTACAAGGTCGGCAACAACCCGGTGGCCGTCTTCGTGCCCCACGACCCCAACCTGAAAAAATACATGGGCCGCATAGAACTCACCTTCTCCCCTGCCGATGCATCGGTGACGCAAGTGAAGATTCAGGATTCGGAGACCGATTTTACGCGCATCGTATTCAAAAACAGGGTGACCAATGGGCATATTGAGGATGACGTGTTCCGCAATTAGCCTGTGCGCGTTGGCTGCAAGTTGTCGGCCTGCTGCAATGCACCACGCCGAGCGCGTGCCCTTAGACACATCAAGTATTGCCGTACCCTATTTTTCAGACTCCGCCACCGACTACCTCTACAAAGCGACCCTGAAATTTGCCGGGCGCGACGAGTCGGGCCTCTTGGTGATAAAGCGCACTGGCCGCGACACCTACCGCGCCGTACTGACCACCCAATTCGGCAATCGGCTGCTCGATGTGCAGTGGACGCCAACCGGATACACCGTCAATTTCGCCCTGCCCAACCTCCAAAAGACATTCATCTTAAACCGCTTGGTAGCCGACTTGCGGATGATGACCGGCGGCACCCAGCCCGTGAGCAAGGAGTTCGCCGGAACGGACGGCAAGTGGTATGTGTCTGGCACCCGCGGGCAGCGCATGTATTTTGGCCTGGATAACGGCGGCAGCTTGATCTTGGTGTCACGCTACGGTTGGATGGTCGAGCAGGCCTCGGTACGTTATGGCGAAGTGGGCATACAAGGTGCAGCCCATCTCACGATGCGCCACCGGAGGCCGCGATTTACGTTGGAGTTGCGGCGGCTGGGGGAGTAGTTGTTAGATTTCGCGGTAGCCGCAATTGGTTTTCGAAAATGTACGGTATTATGATTGACCGTGAAAATCGCTTCTCGGATATCAACTCCCCAACGCTACCTCATAAACCGATGAATAGCTTCAACAGCATTATCCTGAAATGTGGTGTTTTTCAAATCGGTATAAAAAGTGCTTTGGTCAACCATGTCTCCCGATAACTTGCCCTGTTTACTTGCATAAAAAATACCACTTTTATAGGCGTCATCCGAAATGCAGTCTACAAAGCGTTTTACACCTACTTCGAGCTTATGCACCATTCCGCCCATCAATGGAAATACGATAGGCATCATAAAATTTTTCAGCATAAATCGCATTGCAGGTGGCAAATTTTCAGGCGCATTGGTTCCCTTCGTGTTCCCCGGACTCACAACTATAAATTTGAGTTTCGGATATTCTCTTGCCATTGATAGCGTCCACATTGTCCCGGCATATTTAACGTATCCGTATGCTTGCGTTACATCGAACGTATTGCCGAAATAGGAGCCATCGAGCACACGGGCAAACTCATCTACAGACGAGGTCTTCATGGCAACCGGTTTCA
>CAIVHI010000405.1 GCA_903905685.1 uncultured Bacteroidota bacterium
CAAAATTATCTAAGGCAATTTTTGTTTGCATTGCCTCCAAGTGATGAGCAAATTCGAGTGGTAGCAAAGCTTGATGAGCTGATGCAAACATGTGATGAACTTGAGGCAAGTATACAAGATAGCCATGGGAAAAATGAACAATTATTACAGCAGGTGTTGCGGGAGGCATTGAAAGCATTCTAGATCCCAACCGGTTTTTCAATGTCCTGTCACTTGGGTTGGCCGTTGCCGAAATGCAACACAATAAAAAAAAGATGCCCCCCAATGAGCAAATGTCTATGCCGCAGTTTTTTGGATGCCGGCATTAACGGCTTTGGGGTCGGGTTGCGGGGCATTTTTCGTTGGAGCCTTGACCACGCCATCAATGTCTTGCGAGATTTTCGCCTCGCAAAAGTCGCTTATCCCGCTATGTTGCGTACTTTTGTTAAAGAAGTCCTGCGGGGCGTCTGACACTGGGGAGCTTAGGCTCCCCTTTTATTGGGTAGAATTTCCACCAAGTCCCCACACTACACCCGCAAATCACAACCCCCACCTGCAAGCCCCTCCTGCAACCCGCGTTGCCGTCTAGGCCTGCCTGCTTTTTGGGGTTTTGGATGTCTAAGACCTAGATGGTGCAATTTAATGAAAGCAAATCAAAATGGCGATGCTCCTGCTGCTCAATCAGGGCAGGCTGCTGCAACTTGGTCATCCACGTTTGCCGAGTTACCAAAATTTGGTAACTTTGGTGTAAAGCTAATCGACATGAGCAAGAACACTTCGGTTTCGTTGGGAACGCACTTCGACGCCTTCATCGAAGAGCGGATATCCCAGGGAAGGTTTCAAAATAAAAGCGATGTAATTAGGGCAGGACTGAGACTATTGGAAGAAGAAGAACACCATTTCACACTGCTGCAGACCGCTATTCGTAAGGGCATAGAAAGTGGCATTGCCAACGATTTTAATCCACATCAACACCTTGAACAGCTAAAAGCAACCAGAAAGTCAAATGGCTGATTATCGCCTAACCAATGAGGCGATTGCCGACTTGTCGGATATTTGGGAATATTCCTGCCAAAACTGGTCGGAAAATCAGGCCGATAAATATTACCAACTACTGGTTGATGCCTGTCAGGAATTGGCTGATCGTCCCAATATGGGGAAAAAGTATGAAAACCTGTTTCCCGGCTTATTGGGATTCAACGTGCATCAGCACATTGTTTTTTATTTGGTGGGTTTGAAAGGAATTGAAATCGTTAGGATACTTCACAGCCGAATGGATTTGAAAAAACGGATGCGTATGTAAGGCCTCCACAACCGACCTAGACGGTGCAATTTAATGAACGTTTTAGTCGCCTCCTACCTCAAAATATACCTTCTTGCCGGCCACCATGCAGTAGGGCGGCTCGAAGCCGGGCATGGCACAAGCGCGAATGTGGCGCTCCATTTTCTCGGCTTTCCAATTAAGGTCTATTATTTTGGCAGCCGCCATTTCGTTCTTGAAGTGTAGCGATGTGCCGTATTTGGGCACCAAGGTATCTTGAGGAACGGCCTTGTAGTTACCGGTCAGCATGTGGGCCAAAGTCTGCTTGAACAACTTCACCGAGGCATCGTAGGTCTTTTGGTACAAGTGGCCCACCCAACAACCCTCGGGTATCGGGAACCGCTTTTGGAAGAGGATGGCCCCATTGTCTATCTTAGGGTTCATCTCGTGAATGGTGGTACCGAATTCCTTCTTCTCGTCCAAGATGGCGAAAGTAAACTGGTTGGCACCCCGATATTCGGGTAAGGGCGCCATGTGGAGGTTAACGGCCAGTTTACGTGCCATGGCAATGTGGTGGGGCTTCAACAACTCGTGGTATTGCACCGAATAGATGAAGTCGCATTCCGGCAATTCGTCGAGGTGCTGCAAAACGGGTATGTCGTTGGCCACAGCCAACGCGGCGAGGTCGCTTTGCCCCGAAAACTCCTTGCGCTGCTGCGTGAGCAGGCCCAGTACCGTGACGCCCAGCTCTTCGCGGCGGGAAAGGAGGTATTCAAAACATTCAAAACCGATTGGCTTTGAGCCCAAAAAAACGATATTCATCTGAATCAAATATTGCTGTCGGAAACAAAATTAACTATTTTCGCCAAGCACTATGGCACAGAGGAAAATACTCATCCTTACCAACCGTATACCCTATCCCCTAAAAGACGGCGGCAACTTGGCCATGGATGCCATGGTGATGGGCTACCACCGCGCCGGATGGCAGGTATTCCTGCTATCCATGAATACTTCCCGGCACCATGTTGCCCATCAGGTATTGGAAAAACTCTATCCCGAGCTTTTTGCTTTTGAATGGGTGAATGTAGACAACGACATCAAGATGGTGCCGCTCCTCAAAAACTTCTTGTTTTCGAAAAAGCCCGAGCACCTCGAAAGGTTTACCCGCCCCGAATTCGGCCTGAAGCTGAAACAGGTGATGGACGACTTTATGCCCGATGTGGTACAGGTGGAAAGCATCTTCTTGTCGGGCTACCTGCCCATCATCAAAAAACATCCCGAAACGGTAACCGCCCTGCGGATGCACAACATAGAGTACCACATTTGGCAGAGCTTGGCCTCAAAAATGCCGAATTTCCTGAAGAGGTATTATTTTAAAGACTTGGCCCGCCGCATCCGCAAGTTTGAGCGATCGGCTTGGAACAAGTATGATTTACTCTTGCCCATCACCCATAAAGATGCCCACGCCCTACACAAACTGCATTTTAGGCACGATGCCTTGGTGGTTCCGTTTGGGATAGATGTGGCCGCCGTGCCCGAAAGGAATGTTGCCGAACGATGGGTGGGCTACCACATTGGAGCCATGGATTGGATACCGAACCGAGAAGGGGTATTGTGGTTCATCACCGATGTATGGCCGAGAATCCACAAGGTGCTGCCCAAATTCGAGTTCTACTTCGCCGGCCGCGACATGCCGGAATCTATGAAGAAAATCAAGAAGGAAGGTGTGTTCTGTATGAACGAAGTGCCGAGTGCCGAAGACTTCATAGCCGACAAAAAAATATTGATTGTGCCATTAGGCTCCGGTAGCGGCATCCGCGTCAAAATATTGGAAGCCATGGCGGCGGGAAAAATCGTTATCTCCACTGTTCACGGCATCAAGGGTATAGAAGCCAAGAATGGCGAGCACTACCTGCTGGCCAACCGCCCCGAAGACTTTGTAAGGGCTTTGAAATGGGTGAGCGACAACCGTAAGGAAGCCGAGACCATGGCCCAAAATGGCCGCCGGCTCGTTTGCTCGAAGTATGATGTTGCGAAAATAACGGGCGAAGTAACCGCCAGGCTGGAAGCCATGCTGGTGGAGAAACATTCGGAGTTATAGGTGGTATCCCTCCCCACCCTACTCGTTGTTGCTCCTACCGAAACAGCGCACCGAGCTTTGGGGACTCTTACTGTTTCTCGAAACTCTTTCTTCAATGTCTACGCCTACCCCCAAACAGCACTCTTACTGTTTCTCGAAACGCTTTCTTCAATATCTACGCCTACCCCCAAACAGCACTCTTACTGTTTCTCGAAACGCTTTCTTCAATGTCTACGCCCACCCCCAAACAGCACTCTTACTGTTTCTCG
>CAIVHI010000406.1 GCA_903905685.1 uncultured Bacteroidota bacterium
ATTTCCCACTCCATCGAAAATCACAAAATTTGGCAGATATAGTCCAGTTGCCGTCGCAGCACCCCCAAAAACAGCCGCCGAACTCCCATTACCAACAACTGTTGAGATTGTTTGGGATTGACTGCAATATGCGATCAGCAAAAAAACAAAAACTCCGATATTTTTTCTCATGTGGCTTTGCATTACATGATAAACAATACGCTTGCACCGGCTGGCCCAGGCATACCATATGGAACTTTAAATACTTGGTTAATAGTGAATCCTAGGCCACCAGTCCAAAGAGGAAGGCCATTCGCCCACAACCCATTAACATGCAAGGCATTTGGAATCAACGGTCCGGAAGCCGCGTTGATGTTGTTGCCGGCAATCATTACGCCGGGCAATGCGGTATCGTTGTTGTTCACGCCGCCGAGGATGGCATTGCCGGATGAGGAAACGGTGTTGTTGAAGCCGCCGCCTATCACCGTCCATTCGGCACCTGGGGCAACTTGATTGGCTTCGCCGCCGGCAATTCCCGAACATGCTCCGGTAACCGTGTTGCCGGAGCCTATTAACGTCGCGTTACCTCGAATTTTTTTGCTGCGCATGTCTTTTGCTGCTTTTTTGTATTACAAATCTACTCCTTTACAAACATTTTCCGCGCACCGCCATTCACGATGGCGCAATACACCCCGGGCGGCAATTGCCCCACGTCTGCATCTTGGCTGTATGCCGCGTTGAATTTCCGTTGCAGCACCGTGCGCCCAAGGGCATCCACCACCTCCAAAGCCTCCACAGGCCATGGTGCCGAAATTTTCAGCATGCCGTAGGTGGGATTGGGGGACAGGCGCAGACCTGCGCCGGCTGGTGCGGTGGGCTGCTTGACTGCGAGGCCACCGTGGGAACAAGTGTCGGAGACAGGAGTGATTTTGCGGATGCGGTTGTTCGCCATGTCTGCTACATAAATATTGTACAGTTTATCCATGCCAATGCTTTCAGGCCAGTTAAATTCGGCCGATATTGCAGATTCACCATCGCCACTAAACCCTGGCACCCCTGTACCAGCTACCGTGCGGACGTTACCGCAGGGGTCAATTTCTCTAACCCGATAATTAAAAACGTCCGCCCAGAAAACACAGCCACTGGAATCCAGTGAAACTGGACCTTGCGGCCATATTTGAGCATCTGTTGCCGGAATGCCTTCGCCATTATAAGTTGAATCACCATTTCCTGCCACCGTCGATATGGTGTCCGAACTAAGGTCGATCCTACGAATTCGATATTTGTCGGTGATAAACAAATTTCCTTTATTGTCCAATGTCAACCCGGTAATAAACATAAATTCTGCGGCGGAGGCAGGCCCTCCATCTCCTGAAAACCCGCGAACACCATTTCCGGCAAAATTGTTTATAATACCATCCGGCCCAATTCTTAGAATTCTCGGCGCGTTGTCACTTAAATAAATATTACCAACGGCATCACAAGCTAATCCTACTGGGCCATCCAGCTCAGCTGCGGTTGCCGGAATTCCAACAGACCCAATTCCCGCGGTCCCATTGCCGGCAATTGTTGTGATAATTCCGCTAGATATATCTATTTTTCGTACCCGGTTGTTGCTGCCGTCTGAAAAGAACACGTTGCCAGCACTATCGGTAGTTAAACAGTTGGGTTGATTCAGCTTAGCGTTAGTAGCGGGACCGCCGTCTCCACTATAGCCCGTACCGTAAACGTTTACACCTGCAATTATACTCGAGACACCAAATGTGTCGACGGTACAAATCAAATTGAAATCAGGCTCAATAGAAAAATACATATTTCCGTTTTTACCGAACGTAATAAATGCAGGATACTCAAATCCGTTCGCTGTAGCAGGCACCCCGTTCATCGTGGTTGCCGTTCCATTGCCCACAACAGTTGTTATTGTTTGGCAAAACGAGAAATTCGTCGACATTATGGCCAATAAAATACAAAATACCTTCATAGTCAAACGACCATTTACATGATATACAAAGGAAGTGCGCCGGCGGGTGGAGTAAAACCTACGGCTAACCTAAATACCTGACCGGTTATCAGCGGAATCACAGGCCCGTACGTAGCAATTCCGTTTGCCCATAATCCATTGATATGCAATGCGTTTGCCAGTAACGGTCCAGACGCCGCATTGATGTTGTTGCCGGCAATCATTACGCCGGGCAATGCGGTATCGTTGTTGTTCACGCCGCCGAGGATGGCATTGCCGG
>CAIVHI010000407.1 GCA_903905685.1 uncultured Bacteroidota bacterium
AAGCACATTGATTATTTTGACCTCTTAGATTTGAAGTCCCAGACAACGCTGATTGTTTGGGACTTTTTTCTGTTTGCTGCGTAGACATATTTTCGGAATGGAAAGTTTTTAATTTGTTCCACGCAAATCCTATTATTAAGTTGGGCTTTTTGCTGCTGCTTTCTTTTTTGGTGTGTCGTTCGATATTGTGGGTTGTGAAACGTTGTTTATTTCACGACAGTCGCGGGAGGCTTGAAAACTAAATTCAGGCGAGGTCTGAAACGGGTTTTCGTTCAATGCATTATTTGGGGAATGTCTCGGTGTTAATGCGTTATGGTGCATTACGAACTATTCGACAAATTGGTTAATTTTGTAGCCTCAACAAATCAGTTAATTTATACCGGCTATGGCTTTTGATATCGAATTGCTGCGGAAGGTTTATGCGGAATTGCCCGGAAAGGTGGCTGCCGCCCGTAAACTGCTCAACCGCCCGCTCACTTATGCGGAGAAAATCCTTTATGCCCACTCCTATGAAGCTGCAACTGCAGCCTACGTTCGCGGCAAAGATTATGTGAACTTCGCGCCTGATAGGGTAGCGATGCAGGATGCGACGGCCCAGATGGCGCTGTTGCAGTTTAGTACTTGTGGTCGTAGTAAGGTGGCCGTGCCAAGTACGGTGCATTGCGATCACCTTATTCAAGCTAAGGTTGGTGCAGCCAAAGATTTGGCGGTAGCTGAAGATGTGAATAAGGAGGTTTATGACTTTCTGGCCTCGATTTCCGACAAATACGGTATCGGTTTTTGGAAGCCTGGGGCAGGTATTATTCACCAAGTTGTTCTTGAGAACTATGCGTTCCCAGGAGGCATGATGATTGGTACCGATAGCCATACGCCTAATGCGGGTGGTTTGGGCATGATTGCGATTGGTGTTGGTGGCGCTGATGCCGTTGACGTTATGGCCGGTTTGCCATGGGAACTCAAAATGCCTAAGTTGATTGGTGTCAAGCTTACGGGTAGGATGAACGGGTGGACATCTGCTAAGGATATCATCCTTAAAGTTGCCGGTATTTTGACCGTTAAGGGTGGAACAGGTGCGATAATCGAATACTTCGGTGATGGCGCAGATTCTCTTAGCTGTACGGGGAAAGGAACCATATGCAACATGGGTGCTGAAATTGGCGCGACGTGCTCTGTTTTTGCCTATGATGAGAAGATGAGTGCATATCTACGTGGTACTAAGCGTGAAGATGTTGCATCTCTGGCAGACGCAGTGATGGAACACCTCCGTCCTGATGCTGACGTATACGTCAATCCATCTGCCTACTATGACCAAATTATAGAAATCAATTTGAGTGAGTTGGAGCCTTATGTCAATGGCCCTTACACTCCCGATTTGGCCACACCAATCAGCAAGATGGCTGAAGCCGTAAGACAAAATGGGTGGCCCGACGCGGTTGAGGTGTCCCTAATTGGCTCCTGCACCAATTCTTCCTATGAAGACATTTCGCGTTCTGCGTCTATTGCGGTTGATGCTATGGGCAAGGGGTTGAAGTCCAAAGCCGAGTTCATCATTACTCCAGGTTCCGAAATGGTACGTTTCACCATCGCTCGCGATGGGATGTTGGATACCTTCGGTAAGATGGGTGGTGTCGTGCTTGCGAATGCCTGTGGCCCGTGTATTGGTCAATGGGCTCGCCACGTGTCAGACCCGAGCAAGAAGAATACCATCGTAACTTCATACAACCGCAATTTTGCCAAACGCAACGACGGTTTGGCTTCTACACACGCATTTGTAGCATCTCCCGAGATTGTTACTGCGTTTGCAATTTCCGGTAGCCTTTCATTTAACCCTTTGACTGACAAGCTAAAGAACGAGCATGGTGAAGAGGTGATGCTGGCTGAGCCCAAGGGTTGGGAGTTGCCGCCTCTTGGCTTTGATGTGGAAGATGCAGGTTATCAAGCTCCGGCTGAGGACGGCTCCAAAGTACAGGTGGTCGTTAGTCCAACCTCAGACAGGTTGCAGCTTTTGGCGCCCTTTGCTGCTTGGAATGGCAAGGACTACAAGGGGCTGAAGTTGTTGATTAAGGCATTTGGAAAATGTACTACCGACCACATTTCAATGGCGGGGCCATGGTTGAAATACCGTGGCCACTTGGACAATATCTCCAACAACATGTTGATTGGCGCAGTGAATGCCTACAGTAACGAAATCAACAAGGTGAAGAACCAGTTGGATGGTGGATTTGGAGAGGTGCCCGCAGTTGCCCGTGTTTATAAGGCCGCAGGCATTGGAAGCGTAGTTGTGGGTGATGAGAATTACGGTGAGGGAAGCAGCCGTGAACACGCTGCAATGGAGCCCCGCCACCTTGGTGTTTTGGCCATCGTAGTAAAGAGCTTCGCCCGCATTCACGAAACCAACTTGAAGAAGCAAGGTATGTTGGCATTAACGTTTGCCGACAAAGCCGATTACGATAAAGTTCGTGAAGATGACAACATAGACATCACCGGATTGGAATCATTTACGCCTGGTACACCGTTGAATTTGGTGCTGCGTCATGCAGACGGTACAACGGATACCTGCATAGTGAACCATACCTACAATGATCAGCAAATCGAGTGGTTTAAGGCCGGTGGCGCGCTTAACGTTATTCGCAGGTCTATTGCTGGCTAAAGGATTTTCTTCTAAATTTTGCAGCCGGAACGCGTTTACATCGTTCCGGCTGTTTTTTTTGTGGGGCGTTGAAACGGGTGCGTACGGTACTATGCCCGATAGCTAAAGAAATATTCATTCAGCAAGGCAAAGACCTTTTCGCCGTCATCGGCAAGCATCAAAACAGGAATGCTGAAATGGTATCCCATCATTTTCCGTAGCAGTTTCTCGGCCGGGTCGGTTTTGGTATTCTTGATGCCCGTAACCCCGAGTTCATTGAGTTTGAGAACGATTGCGTTCCCAAATTGTCGGGGTTTATACTGAATGAAATCGATCTCATGCCAAGGCACGAAGGTGCGGCCGTTATCGAAAAATAGGCCCGTTTCGTTGGCAGAT
>CAIVHI010000408.1 GCA_903905685.1 uncultured Bacteroidota bacterium
AGAATGCGACGGTGACTTTTGGACAATATATTTTCGTCAACAACATTTTCAGGGCACCTGACGGCAAATACCATGGCTACGTCGAGTTCACGCAAGCTTTCAATTCCGATGCATCGGGCGACAGCAAGTTGGGCAAAATGGGTGAGTTGCTAAAAGGCAAGGTGGAAATCATCATTGAGGCATTGGATTTTGTAGACAATTCGGGTAAGGAACGGACAGTATTTTACTTGTTCCTCGGCGATATGTCAATAGAAGAAACACGCTAAACGCTTTCATGAAAGGAAACTCCACCATAATAATATTGTTTGTTGTTGCTTGCTTCAGCATGGCATCTTCGGCTCCATGCCTTGCCCAACAAATCGGCAATTCCGACAATATGGCCTTCGACAATTTCAAGTTGATGGCGGATTATGAAGTGAAGGTGATTGACGAATTCATTGAGCGGTTCAACAACGACAAAAACTCCCAAATTAGGCAAGCTTTCGAGGCCAAGGGTGTCACCTACAATGTATCGCGCAAACGCATGCTCCAATCGCTCATCAATTTGGGCAACAAGGCGTTGATGAGCGACACGGCAAAGATTTCGAAATTCATCAAAGAAGTGTCCGACCCGCAGAATCCGGTCAGTATCAACTTTACCGACAGCAATTGGTATACTGAAGCTATGGTGGTGGTGAGGCTGCAAAAAAAGACGATGATTCTACCCGTCATACTACACATCAAGACTAAGAAAGACGAATGGTCGAAATGGATGATAGCGGGAGTTGGAGAGGCAAAACCGTTTGTAGACCCCACCCACTCGGTGCCCGACGATTATAAACCGACAACCATACCCACCTACATCCCTACTTCATCGTACGCCACCGATTTCGCCGACTTGAATTATGCATTCTCCGACTATGTAAATTATGCCGATTTCATGGAGCCGGAATTTCTGGTATCGGCAAACGGAAAAAAATTTACAGCTTTGTTGAAAACCAATGACTTGCGTTTTCTCTATGTAGAAGGCTTCCGTTTCTATTTTTTCCAAGTGGACAACTGGGCATTTGAGGTGGCAAGATTTACCCGCAACACCCTGAATAGCGGTTGGCTTATCGACAAACTCTATGCAGCATCGGATGAAGACAAAAAGAACCTTACCGCCAAACTCCTGCATGTGGGCAGTTAGCTGGGGCAAGCTGTTCTTGGCTTGCCTTTTAATTGGTTTATACACTTTTTGCCCTGCTAACAGTTTCGGGCAGAAGAAAACCACTGTGCTCAGCGAAAGGGATACCGCGTCTATCAACAATGCGGCCAAGGCCTCCCTTAAGCAGTTCTTCCTGACCCTATATTTCATCTCCGACCCGTCGTACAGCTCTGAGGACAAAAGAACGTTCATAGAAAAGACTTTCACGACTGAAGACAAAATCTTTACTGACCGGAAGAAAGCCCAAATTGAAGACGATCACAATCCGGCCTCTATTGGCAGCGATGGCAGTGAATCTTCTTTGAATGCGGAAGATTACCTCAACGCCCTGAGTGTCGCCTGCAAGTCGGTAGACAACAACAACATTTTCACCATCAGCCACATCTCCTGCGTTCATAAGGTTGCGGGGAGGTTGGCCGTGAAAGTCCGCTACACCCAGCAGTTTTTCTTCCAGTTCGAAGGCGATGAAAAGACCGAGTATCCCAAAGTATTGCGCGAGGCTGTATTTTTTGTCCAAAGGGATACCCGCCATACTTGGCGTGCCTACATTAACAACATCTACTTTCTGGACACGTCTAGGATGCCGCAATCCTCCGAGTGTGTTCCAGTCATAGACGTTTTGGGGGATGTTGCAACCGACTCGCTGACACCCGAAAAAACGGCCCTTTTCAGGTACTTGATGGAAAAAGGTACCCGAGCCATTTTGTCAAAGAGCTATGTTGAAGCCTATTATTGCTTAAAGTCGGCATCGTTAGCACCTGCATTGACCAAACAATGTAAAGACCTCATTAGTGATCGACTCTATGTAACGATGCTGAAAAACGGTATTGAGAATCAAGATGCCTTTCTGGCCGACGGATTACAAAAAAAAGCCCAAGACCTGCAAGAAACGTTTCGGTATCGGGAAGCCCTTGCGTATTTCGGTTTTGCATATGCGCTCAACCCAACAAGTTTGGGCCTTTATAACCGCATCAATGCCTTGGAAGACAAAAATGATGCGGTAGAGAAAGTTGCAGGCCTGTTCAACAACGGCATCTATGCACGGGCGAAGGATGAAGCCATTAAAATGCTTCAAGACCAAGACAACAAGAAGAATCCCTACCTATTTGTGCTATTGGCAAAGAGTTATGAAAGGCTGAACAATTACAAAAGTGCAGAAGTGGCCTATGACGCAGCATTAAAGTTGGAAACCACTGTGCCATCGATATTTGTAGACCAATCTGAATTCTTCAGGAACAGCCCCAACCCCGATTATGGTAAGGCCTATGAAGCATTGGTGAATGCCATCAACTTGACAGACCCTGCCGACCCGGCAACTGCGGGAATCAAGAGCGAAATGGCCTTGTGTAAAGG
Organism: uncultured Bacteroidota bacterium; assembly: GCA_903905685.1. Taxonomy (GTDB): domain Bacteria; phylum Bacteroidota; class Bacteroidia; order Chitinophagales; family Chitinophagaceae; genus CAIYTT01. The sequence continues at coordinate 2,540 of CAIVHI010000408.1, forward strand.
ACTTGCCGCTTTCAGTCGTGGAGATTTTACAGGTGCAGCCGACTCGTTCGAATTGGCTGCCAATACATTTGAGTCGGCATTGACACTCAACCCCAAAAACGTTGACGCATTTGTAATGGCGGGCAAGTGCATGATGGAACTTGGGAGGCCGGCCGATGCAATTCGTAACTACGAACGCGCTGTGCTGTTGATCCCAAATGTGGCCGTGCATATTACTTGCTTTCAGTCGCCTACCATAGCCTCTATTTGAAAACAAATAACGGTAGCGATGTAGAACTCGCTATCAGGCACATGAGGTCGGCCACGCACCTGGAAAGGACCAACGGTGCATGGAATTTGGAACTTGGTGTTGCCTTGATGCACCATCAAGCAGGCGATTCCACCGCCGCAGACTACATGCCTGAAGCCATCACAGCATTTTCCAACTGCATCCTGTTCGATTCTGTGACCACGAACTCGGCATTTATTTACCGGGGCGAGTGTTTTTTCGCACTTGGGCAGTTTGAAAATGCACGGGAAGATTTTGAAAAAGTGGATACAACCTGCCTGCCCGACAAAACGTTCTTCAACGACCTCGGCTTCATGTATCTCAAAGCCAACAAACCCGATAGTGCCTTGCTGTATTTCAACAGGAATGCCGACAAAAACGGGCGCGCCATGTATGGCAAGGGGGAAGCCATATTCCTGAACAACCTCTATAACGCAACTTCGGAGCCTTATTTGGTTTGGTTTGAAAAGGCCTTCCGCGCCGGACTTTCCCACGACTTGGTAGTGAATGATGCCGTCATGTCGCTGATTTCGAAGAAAGACAAGTCGGTAAGGAAAATGAAAAAGTCGTACGGGTATTAATCGCCAAAACGGACATTTCCAACACTTTACGGATTCCCTTTCGCGGGTAGGAAAAGAACAACTTGAATTGTCTAAATTTGCCGCATGGAAGCAACTCTCGACCAAGCGGTCAAACTAGGTCTCCGGGAAGAAGAATACGAAAAGATCAAAACCATACTTGGCAGGACGCCCAACTTCAATGAAGTTGCCATGTACTCCGTAATGTGGAGCGAACACTGCAGTTATAAAAACTCCATAACGTGGCTCAAAACCCTGCCTCGCGATGGCGACAAGCTGCTTGTAAAGGCTGGCGAAGAAAACGCCGGATTGGTAGACATAGGTGATGGCTGGGGATGCGTGTTCAAAATAGAGTCGCACAACCACCCTTCGGCCATCGAGCCCTTTCAGGGCGCGGCTACGGGTGTTGGCGGCATACACCGCGACATTTTCACCATGGGTG
>CAIVHI010000409.1 GCA_903905685.1 uncultured Bacteroidota bacterium
AAACAAAAACAAACTCCCCAATGCAATGAAACAGGCAGCGGCAAAGTAATTATTACCAGTTAAGTACCACTTTACCGGAGCTCCCCACAAGGAGCTCCGGCCTTTTTTATGCCGGTTCGTAAACGTTAAAGCCTTCCAACCTCATAATACCGCTATATACCAAGTCTATAAACAAGGTGGTATCCATGTTCTTGCTGTTGTTCACTTCATTGTAAAGCGGCATGTAGCTACCTTTCAAGATGCGCGACGAGATGCTGAACTTGCGCAGTTGCAGCCACAGCGGATACTGCCGCAAATCGATGTTGCAATTGATGGTCTGCAAATCGTTGATGGTGTCTATCGTGTAGCACACCTTGATTTGAAGGGTGTTGACATCGGGATAGGCAATGATGATGGACTGGTCCATATGGAGTTGTGGGATTTTTTAAAACAGTTGGTCCGGCTCACCGGTTTCGCCAACCTCGGCAATGGTTGCCTTGGGCTGCTTGCTGAGCTGAATGATGTTCAGACGTGCGAATAGGAGAATCAGCGGGTACATAGGGTCGATTTCGTGCCACCGCCTGCCAAAATTGATGGCCGATGGAAACTTGTGGTGGTTGTTGTGGTAAGACTCCCCCAACATCAGGAAATCGACCACCAACAGGTTCATGGAGGTATTCTTCAACTTGTAGTTGATGTAGCCATACTTATGTGCAAACCAATTGACTACGGCTCCGTGGAAGGCCCCTATGGCCACAATGGGCAGCAGCAATAGGTACTGCCAAGGAGCGGTGGCATACTTTACGAAAAACGCCACATACAGCAACACCCAAATGGCACGGGAAAGCGTACTGTTGGCAAATCGGTCCAATTTGTCCCATTCCGGCAGGTTCTTCAGAAAGCGGGGCTCCACCTCGGTCTTGCCGTCCAACAAATCTTTATATATGGTGCGGGTGCGCCACATCATGGCCAGCATGTTGGGAGAATAACTGGGAGAGTGGGGGTCTAACTCGGTGTCGGTAAACGCATGGTGCATGCGGTGCATGATGGCATACACCCGCGGACTCATGTAAGATGACCCCTGTGTGATATAGGCGACCATGAAGAAAAAACGCTCCCAACCCTTACTCATCGTAAACGCGCCGTGGGCGGCATACCGATGTTGGAAAAAAGTTTGGGAAAACAACGAGACATACCAGAAAACGATAAAAAAAACCACGACCGACATTACGCAGAGATTTGGGTTGGAACATGCAGCAACAACACGCTATTGTGCATTGCAGAATAGCTGGAAGTAAGGAATGCACCCTATAATTTGTTTAAAGGTAACATGTTTGCTGTTAAGGTAAGGATAAAAACCGAACCGGCAAAGGCAACATCCCTCCAAGTAACCTTCGGCCACACCCGTGAGTACGATAAACACTGATGCCGCCAATTGGTCACCCCCGCATATCCCACAAAACCACTGCATTGGCCGCTATCTTCCAACACGCTCCACGAGAAGGAGTCATGCGCTTAACTGATAAGTATAGGTCGGGCATTAGCGATACCGAGAATTCCGGGTTGTTTCCCTATCTCGTCACGTATCCAAGAAGAAACTGAAGATGAATTTGGCTATTTCATGCTCGAGCCAACTCCCACACAATCTTGGCCGCCGCTGCCGAGGCACGACTGGTGCCGAGCAACTTGGCGAGGTCGGTATAGTCTTGCCGCAGCAACTGTAGGGTAGGCGATTCCGCGAGGAGTTGCGACAGCGCCTCTACGATGTTCTTTTCGTTCAGGTCGTCCTGAATCAGCTCGCGCACTACGGGCTTGTCCATAATCAGGTTCACCAGCGATATGTATTTCACCTTTACCAATTGCCTGGCCAGCAAGTAGGAGATTTTGTTGCCCTTGTAGCACACCACCTCGGGCACCCCGAATAGGGCGGTCTCCAACGTAGCCGTGCCACTTGTCACGAGGGCTGCCTTGGCCTGACTCAGGAGATTGTAGGTCTGGTTCCGCACCAGTTGCACAGGTGCCTTGCCAATGATGTCCAGATAGAGGCTGTCGGGTTGCGCCGGCGCCTGCGCCACCACAAATGCATACTCTGGAAAATGGCGCACGGCCTGCAGCATGATGGGCAATTTCAGCCGTATCTCTTGTGCGCGGCTGCCCGGCAACAGGGCAATGATGGGGCGGTCTGAAAGGGGAACGACGGCTACGTTGTCGCGATGATACTTCACCACCTCCATTAATGGGTGGCCCACATAGGCTACCTCCCACTGCTTGCCCGCAAAGTAGGGTTGCTCAAACGGCAGTATCACAATCATCTTGTCCACGTCGCGCTTCAATGCAGCCACGCGACTCTCCTTCCACGCCCAAACCTGCGGAGAAATGTAGTAAGCGGTCTTGTAACCGTGCTGCCGCGCCCAAGCCGCAATCCGCATATTGAACCCGGGGTAGTCTATAAAAACCACCACATCGGGCTGAAAATCGGCTATGTCTTGCTTGCAAAAGGCGATGTTGGAAAAAATGGTGCGCAGGTGGGTCAGCACCTCTACAAAGCCCATAAAGGCAAGGTCGCGAAAGTGTTTCACCACGGTGGCGCCTGCCGCCTCCATATGGTCGCCTCCCCAGCACCTGATTTGTGCATGGGGGTCGGTGGCGTGTAGTGCTTTGATGAGGTTGCCGCCGTGCAGGTCTCCGCTGGCCTCGCCGGCAATGATGTAGTATTTCATGAAATCACGACCAAACAAACATCACCAATACAATGTATACCGCATATAGCATAGTGGCCACCACCACGCCGTTCATGGAGTAATCGAGCCGCTTGGTTTTGAAGTACAGGAACGGTGCCAAGTTGATGAGCAGACTCATGGTCAGTACGCGTGCATAAACCTGATGACTAGATTTTACGGTACTCACAAACTGACTGAACTTCATACCGTGCCCCCACAATTTGGACATGATGAAGAACCCCAGCAAGGGCAGCAGTATCCCGATGACAAATCCGATAAAGGGTACGTTCCGTTTCATAAACACAGTTAACAGCCTGCAATTTACGCCGGTATTTCGCTTTTTGCGGCGCAGGGTTTGCAGATGGGTACCGCGTTAGTTCATGGGTACTTCCAGCACCAGCAGCTCGCAATCCGAAATGGCAGTGATGTTCACCGAGTCGGTATCGTAGATGCCTACAGCATCGCGGCGATCCAATGTTTGTCCTCCAACTGTGGCCAACCCTTCCACCGACATTACATACACACCATTACCTGGACGCACAACATGGTAGGTCAATGCACTGCCTGTAGTAAGTTCGGTACGGTAGATGCGTGCCTGCTGGTGAATCTTCAGTCCGGGTTCATCGCTCCCGGCTGGCGAAACCACCTGTTGCAACCTACCCTTGCGGCCGTCGGTACCGAAAAGGGCTTGGTCGTAGCGGGGTGCAATATTGCGCTCCTCGGGGAAAATCCAGATTTGGAACAGCTTCACGGCGATATTCCGCTCGTGGTTGTACTCACTGTGTTGCAAGCCCGTACCCGCACTCATCACCTGCACTTCGCCCGGACTGATGGTTTGGGTATGGCCCATGGTGTCGCGGTGTTCCAGCTTGCCCTCCAACACTATGGTGATGATTTCCATATTGTCGTGGGGGTGCTTGCCAAAGCCCGAACCGCCGGCCACCGTGTCGTCATTCAATACCCGCAGCACCCCGAAGTGGACCTTCGATGGGTCGTACCAGCCCGCGAAGCTGAACGAGTGGTAGGTGTCCAACCAGCCGTGGTTGGCATGGCCGCGTTGGTCGGCCGGATGAAAAATGGTCTTTGCCATAACATGAATTGGATTGCATTGCGAAGTTCCGAAAGTGGGACGGATTTATAGGTGGGGGATTTGGATATCGAGGTATAGTTTGAACGCAAAAAGTCCGATTCCGGTTTTGACGACATTCCTACGTCGGGGCGAATGCGGTTCACCCATTCGCCGCTTACTTTCCTGGTCGAAGGGAGACCCTTCGACCCACTAATTACCCGGCGTCTCGCAGGAGTACAAGGCAGGCAAAACCGTTTGAGGTTCAAATGCACGGCTATCAGGAGATAACCACCCTCCAAGGACGTAGAGAAAATCTACGCCCAACATTTTGAAATGGACCAGGCACATTTTTTTACCACGCTCCGCCGCCTTTCACCGCCCTCAAGCGCAGCGCCCGCCGTCCCCAATACCTTCTCATTTTGATAATCCACCCTATCACAATGAGCACACCATCGGTTTCTGATATCGTCTCCGAAGGTAAATCACACGTATAATCGGCCATTTCCCACACACATATGCATTAGGCACAATCTTTGGCATTCTGGTCAGGAACCAAAAGGGCAGCACATGAATTTCCTCCAAAATATTTGCCTGATGTTGTTGATACCGGCTACCGGGATATTGCCGGCATCCGCACAATCCGATACAACCTCCCCCATTTCCCGGGCATTGCCAAGCCCATTGAAATCACTGCCCTTTCCATCGGGCGACTGGCTGAACGGCCCCATCATTGGCGAGCCTGCCGATGCCCCTGACTATGCCCTACAGCATGTGTTGGCCATGGCCAACAACAAGAGCCGCATCAAGATTTATGGCTGGGTCGACCCATCGTTTACCTACAGTACTTCCAAAAACTGCAATGTGCCGGTCGCCTACAATGTCGTCCCCAATGCGTTCGAACTCGACCAATTGGCGTTACGCATAGAACGCCAACCCAATACCGTCCAGACCGACCATTTCGATTGGGGATTCAGGCTGAGTAACATGTATGGCATGGACTACCGCTACACCGTAGCCAAAGGCTGGTTCAGCGACCAATATTACAAGCATAACAACCTCTACGGCTACGACAACCCCGAATGCAACGTATTGCTCTACTTCCCGAAGGTGGTGGAAGGCATGGTGCTGAAAATAGGGCGGTTCATCTCCCCGCCCGACATCGAAGCCCAACTGGCTACCGACAATTACCTGTTTTCCCACTCAGTCATGTTCTCCTACGACCCCTTTACGCTCACGGGCATTCAGTCCACCATACGGCTCAATTCATATTGGCAAATCGAATTTGCGCTGCATGGCGGCAACGATATGTCGGCATGGAGCAACTCCTCCTCGATCAACGGGCAGGCCTTCGTGCGGTGGATCTCGCATAGCAACAAAGACGGTATCTGGTTCGGCATCAACTCGTTGGGGCCGAATTGGAAATTCACCAACGACCACGACGACCTACACTGTTTGGAGGCACTTGGGGGCATAAATTCAACGAACGCATCCACATGATGACGGAAGCCTACTTTGAGTGGGAGAAAGACGCGGCCTTGGGCGGCTCGGCCAGCCTCGGACGGGTGAGGTATGGTGCGGGCGGCGGGCCGGGCCTCATCATTCCAGGTATCTCCGATGCCATAGGTGCGGTCAACTACTTTCAAATGCTCTTAGGGCATAACGACAAAAGCTATATTTCAATCCGAAACGACTACCTCAATGATAGAGACGCCTGGCGGACGGGTTACAAAACCACTTATATCAGCCATACTTTAGGTTATATTCATTACATTACACCTTGGTTATTCGTGCGGCCCGAAATCCGTTACGACTATACGGTTGGTGGTGGCGACATTGCTGCCTACGACCTTGGCACAAAGAAGAACCAAGTGAATATCGCATCAGATTTGATTTTACGTTTTTAACAGGCACCTATGGGTTTGCAGCTATTTTGGGCAGTCATCGTTTTCTCGGCCTCGGTATTGTTGGCCATACCTGTGGCATCGCTGATGAAGAAGACCTATGGTGGAGAACCTTCCTTCATGGACTTCATGTTGCCTATGGAAGGATTGATGTACCGGTGTTGCCGCATAGACCCCGGCAAGGAAATGGATTGGAAACGGTACCTGTCGGTACTGATGCTGATTCAGGCAGTTTGGTTGGTGTTTGGCTTTGTCGTCTTATCGATGCAAGGCCATCTTTTTTTGAACCCTGCCCATGTGCCCGACATGGAGTGGACGCTCGCGCTGAATTCTACCATCAGCTTCCTCACCAGTACCGACCTCCAGCACTATGCGGGTGAAACGGGAGCGAGCTATTTGTCGCAGATGGGGGTATTCCTATTCCTTCAGTTTATGAGCGCGGCCACCAGCCTGTGTGCGGGGGTGGCTGTGGTACGCGGGTTGGATTCCAAATCGGGTGCGTCATTGGGCAACTTCTACCACGACTTTGTGAGGTCTTGCACGCGCATACTGTTGCCGTTGTGCGTGGTGGTGGCAGCGATATTGATGCTCAACGGCATGCCCATGACCTTCAAAGGACCCGACCGCTCGGTGTCAGTGCAGGGCGATACCACCTTGGTAGCCCTTGGCCCTGTTGCGGCCATGATACCCATCAAGAATTTGGGATCGAATGGCGGTGGGTTTTATGGCGCCAATAGCGCCCACCCGTTCGAGAATCCCAATGAAACCACGTTCATCGTGCACATCATCACCGTGTTGCTGTTGCCGTTGGCCTTCGTATTCTTCATCGGCAAATACCTGAACAGGAAGAAGTTCCGCAATATGTTGTTGACGGTGATGCTGTTGGGCTTTGCATTGACGTGGATTCCCATCTTGGCGGGCGAGACAGGCGGAAACCCACATCTGGCCGCTATGGGTATTGCTCAACCCATGGGTAATATGGAAGGGAAGGAAGTGAGGTTTGGCGGCTTCAACTCTGCGTTCTATAGTGCGGTCAACATGGTCATCCCGGCCGGAACCGTCACCGGTATGCACGACAGCTACATGCCGTTATCTGCCATCGGTATGCTGATAGGCATGCAGGTAGACGCGTTTTTCGGTGGGCTGGGCACGGGTTGGATCAACATGTTCATCTACCTGATTATCGCGGTATTCATTGCCTCGCTGATGATTGGACGAACGCCCGAACTGCTGGGCCGGAAAATATCGTTGGTGGAAATACAGGCTGCCGTCATGGTGTCCATCATCGGCTCGGCAGTGCCGCTTATCCTTACCGCGATAGCCTGCTTTACTTACACGCACTACCCGGGCGGTGGCAATGCCTTGGGGTGGTTGGGCAATAAGGGCGAACATGGTTTTACCACCATCTTCTATGAATACGTATCGGCCATGGCCGGAAACGGCTCCGAGTTTTCGGGCTTGGGCAACAACACCCCCTTCTGGAACCTGACCACCTGCATCCCGATGTTGCTGGGTAGGTTCGTCCCCATGGTTGGCGCCTTTTTCATCATAGGGTCTTACCGTACAAAGCTTTTTGTAGATGGCTCATTGGGCACCTTGAAAACGGAGTCCTACACCTTCAGCATCTTCCTATATTGCGTCATCATGATACTCAGCGTGTTGTCCATGTTCATCGTGTTCATCATCGGCCCGATTGTGGAGCATTTGGGGTAGGGGTGCAAAAGCGGTTGTAGCCGTGCATGGGCTCTCCCACCAACGGGCGCAACCATGCGGCACACCATTTGGTCAAGCTACATTACGTTGAGGCAGAATAGTTTACAACACCCTACCTAATTTCAGCTTTCTCCAACCAAATCATTTATCTTATTTTCGCCAAAAATTTCCGGCAAAACATGAAGATACATCGCGAAGGCTATAAATACATTACGTATGCCACCCTCATACTCATCATGGTGAATGCAGTTTGCATTTACTTCTTCGGCGACATGTTTTGGCCCGTCATTCTCGCCAACGTGGTGGTATTGCCGCTGTGGTTCTGGATAATCTGGTTCTTCCGCCTGCCCGAGCGCGTGCATACCATGAGCAAGCGGCATGTGGTGGCTCCTGCCGACGGCAAGGTTGTGGTGATTGAGGAAACCGTTGAGACGGAGTATTTTAAAGACAAGAGGCTGCAGATATCCATTTTCATGTCGCCGCTCAATGTGCACGTCAACCGCAGCCCCATTCCCGGCGAGGTGAAATTCCTGCGCTACCACCCGGGCAAATACTTGGTGGCTTGGCACCCCAAATCGTCTACCGAAAATGAACGGACTACGATAGTCATCGGCAATGAGCGTTACGACATCTTGGTGCGCCAGATAGCCGGAGCCTTGGCCCGCCGCATATGCTGCTATACCTTTTATGGCGACAAGCTCACCCAAAACCAAGAGTTCGGCTTCATCCGCTTCGGCTCCCGGGTAGACGTGTTCTTGCCCGCAGGCACGGTGCCCACTGTAAAAATCGGCGATATCGTGCAGGGTGGTGTTTCCATTCTCGCTTCCGATGTGGAAGACCATCATCCGAAGCTTTCCTAATTCAGTCCACACCACCTAATCCGTAGACTCACCCGCCGCATAGTTGGCCATCTCCAAAATATGGAATCCACCTTGGTCACTCCGGGGTGGATTCGCTGTTTCAAGCCTGCCCATCTGGCACCGCCATGCCGTGCCGTTTCCCACCCCTACCTTTTAACATTTTCATTTCATCATATACCTGCCTTTAACATTCTTGTACACGGGGAGGGCTGTAAATTTGTGTCGACAATTGAGTTCTTCATTCAAAAACACAGATGTTATGAAATTCAAAATGCTCCCGGTTGTCCTCACGGCGGCAGCCACTTCGGTACTCACGCTTTTTGTCGCATCCCGTTTCCAATCCAAACCCCTATTCGGCACCGGCCCGCTGCCAGTAAATTATGCCCGGTTCACGTCCGAAGGCAATGTGCCCACCGTGCCCGGTACCATCAATTTTGAAAATGCTGCCGAGTCTGCGGTAAAGGCGGTGGTCCACATCAAAACCACTACAAAGGCCCGCACCGTAGTGGCCGGCCCTGCCGATATGGACGATATGTTCAGCCGCCTGTTTGGCCAGCGCCAATACTACATCCCACCACAAATGGGCTCCGGCTCGGGTGTGGTCATCTCCCCCGACGGCTACATCGTGACCAACAACCATGTGGTGGCCGATGCCAATGAGGTAACCGTCACCTTCAACGACCGCCACACCAGCCAAGCCAAGGTGATAGGCACCGATGCCGCCACCGACATCGCCTTGCTGAAAGTGGACGACAAAGACTTGCCGTTCATGGAGTTCGGCAATTCCGACAACGTGCGCCTGGGTCAGTGGGTGCTGGCTGCAGGCTATCCGCTGTCGCTCGACGCCACGGTTACCGCGGGCATTATCAGCGCCAAGGGCCGCTCGCTGGGGGTCAACAAACAGGCTACCGCGATAGAGAGCTACATACAGACCGATGCGGCCGTGAATCCCGGCAATAGCGGCGGCGCACTCGTGAATACCGCCGGGCAGCTCATAGGCATCAATTCCGCCATAGCTTCACCCACGGGCTCCTATGCCGGCTATTCCTATGCCATCCCCTCCAACTTGGTGAATAAGGCCGTGAACGACCTCATGAAATATGGTTCAGTGCAACGTGCATATCTGGGTATCGAGTACCTCGATATGGGTAAGGTCTCCAAGGAGGAGATGCAGCAGTTGGGCATTACCGACAAGACTCCGGGTGTGTATGTGGTGAAGGTGCGTCCCAACGGGGGTGCCGCGAAAGCGGGCATCTTGAAGGGCGACTGTATCACGAAAATCAATGGCGAGGTGGTGAACACCCAACCCGAGGTGCAGGAGCAGATTGCCCGCTACCATCCCGGAGACAACATTAATGTGGAATACAGCCGCAGTGGCCGCACGTATTCCTGCACCGTTCAGCTCACCAATCTCGACGGCACTACCGACATCATGAAACGTCAAAGCATCACCAAGCTGCTGGGCGCATCATTGCGGCCCCTGTCGCCCGAGGAAAAATCAAGATTCCAACTGGAAGGCGGTGTGGTGGTTGCCGATATAGACAAGGGTGCCGTCTCCCGCCAAACCAATATGCGCAAAGGGTTTGTGATTACGGGCATCAACAATGAGCCTGTAAAATCGGTGGAGGACATGGAAAACCTGGTGGCGGGCAACAAAAGCCTCCAAATTGCCGGTTTCTACCCCGGCTACCAAGGCATGTACTACTTCGGACTGAACAACCTGGACGAAGGTGCCGAATAAGCTATGAAGTTGTGTGTTGTTTTTGAGTAACAATGGGGGGCTCCGCGTCTGCGGAGCCTTTCCGTTTCAGGGGGTTCGGACTGGCGACTACCTTACTGACGTATATTCCTTATTTTCGTACTGAAATATCACCGTCAGATCGCCTAACGCCCAAATTCGAACGTCATGTACAGCTATCCCACCACCCTCGATACCGTTTCGAAAGTCGTATCGGCTTTTATGGTAGGCCTATGCATATTCCTGCTCTTTATGGTTTTTTCGAACATCACAAAGGGCAACCAAGGTGTAGCACCCACGCTGACGGTATCCCTGGTATCGGCTCTGCTATTGGCTACGACGTTGTATTGCTACTTCAATATGCCTAGGGCAATCACCACCGGCCCTGAAAAAATAACCATCGAAACCAAGGCAAAGGCCCTACTGATATATTATAACGATATACGAAGCATTCGGAAGGCCAACGATGGGGAAATGTCGGGCGTTGTCCGCACATTTGGCAACGGTGGCTGCTTCGGCTATACCGGACTGTACTACAATAAGGCATTGGGCAGTATGCGCTGGTATTGCACCCAACGCAAAAACTATATCATCATCGAAAAAAACGACGGAAAACGCCTCGTCGTAACCTGCGACGACCCGAACGGATTTTTGGGAGATGCCAACTTGAAGGCGCTTGTAGCAAAGTGAGCCTGTTCATGATAGGCAATCGATTAACGAGACCCGTTAAGCAGCTCGCCACCATTACGGAATTCGCGAAAAACCCATGATCCGCACGTCCTTACAGCACCTGCACAATCAAAAACTTCAAATACTGCGTAGTGGGTATGTTGCGGATGATGGGGTGGTCTGACGACTGGGTTTGCCACACCACTTGGCGCAATACCCGCTTGGCATCCTTGGCTGCCATGTCAATCGTGTCCAGAAACATTTGGGGGTCTACAAGGTTGGTACAAGACGCGGTCACCAAGAAGCCGCCGGGCTTGGTGAGGCGCATGCCCCGCAGGTTGATTTCCTTGTAGCCGGTTATGGCTTTCTGGATGTTTTCGCGGCTCTTGGTAAATGCAGGCGGGTCGAGCATGACGACATCGTACCGCCGCCCTTCCTTCACCCACAGTTTCAGCACGTCGAAGGCGTTCACTGCTTCAAACGAGCACCGGTCCATGAAGCCGTTCAGCTCGGCATTCCGCCGTGCGGTAGCCACCGCATTTTCCGAAATGTCTATACCCAACACTTTTTTGGCGCCGTAGTGGGCGGCGTGCATCGAGAAGGTACCGGTATAGCAAAAGGCCTCCAATACGTCGGCCCCATGGCAAATGTGTTGTATGGCTCGCCTATTGTCTTGCTGGTCCAGAAAGTAGCCGGTCTTTTGACCCGTCTCAATGTCCACATGAAATTTCAGACCGTTCTCCTTCAGGATGATTTGGGTATCGAAAGGCTCCGACAAAAATCCCTTGATTTGGGGCATGCCTTCCACCGTGCGCACCGGCACATCGTTTCGCTCGTAAATACCCTTTGGACTAAAGATTTTGTTGATTGCGGCAACAATGGCGCCCTTGTACTTGTCTATGCCCAATGCCAAGGTCTGCAAAACGAAGTAGTCGTTGAACTTGTCTATAATGAGGGCGGGCATGCCGTCGGCTTCGCCAAATATGAGTCGGCAGTTCTCCACATACCCAATCTGTTGGCGATACTTCCAAGCCTCGTTGATGCGGTTATAGAAAAATTGGTCGTCTATGGCCTCGTCTTGCACGCGGGTGAGGAGGCGGATGCGGATTTGGGATGCCGGGTTCACATAGCCTTTGCCCACGAACGAGCCATTGGCCGAGAACACCTCCACGATGTCGCCCGGTTCATAAGCGCCTTCGCTCTCGCCCAATTCGTTTGCAAAAATCCACGGATGCCCGTTGATTACCCTGTCTCCGATTTTTTTCCTCAAAAAGAATTTCGCCATCGGTGCAAATTTAGGCCGGAACGACCGAGTTTTTTTACCGTTCGTCAAATGTGCCGCAGACTGGCGTGCGGTACCCTGATTGGGGTGGCAGATTCGTAGTGGCTTGGCAATCCACAGCTTGGCAACGGGTCAATTCTCGAGGTTGAACAGGCTATCCACAAACTCTTCTTTATGGAAGATTTGCAGGTCGGTCATCTTCTCGCCCACGCCAATATACTTTACAGGAATCTTGAATTGGTTTGCAATGGCAAGCACCACGCCGCCTTTTGCGGTTCCGTCCAGCTTCGTGATGGCTATTGCGGTAACGTTGGTGGCGGCGGTAAAGTGTTTGGCTTGCTCAATGGCGTTCTGGCCGGTGCTTCCATCCAGTACCAATAATACTTCGTGGGGCGCTTCGGGCATCTTGCGGCTGATGACTCGGCGGATTTTACCCAGCTCGTCCATGAGGTACGATTTGTTGTGCAGGCGGCCGGCGGTATCTATGATGACTACATCTGCTTCGCGCGCAATACCGCTTTGTACAGCATCGAAAGCCACCGAGCCCGGGTCGCTGCCCATTTCCTTCTTAACGATAGGCACCCCTACGCGGTCGCTCCAAATGGTGAGTTGGTCTACAGCCGCAGCCCTGAAAGTGTCGGCCGCGCCCAATATCACCGATTTGCCGTTTTTCTTGAAATTGTAGGCCAGCTTGCCGATGGTTGTCGTTTTCCCTACCCCATTCACACCCACTACCAATATCACATAGGGTTTTTGGTTGGTCGGTATGTCGAACGTTTGGAAAGCCGTGGAGCCCGCATCGGTAAGGATATTCATCATCTCCTCCTGCAGAATCCCGTTCAGCCCCGAGGTACCAATGTATTTGTCGCGCGCCACGCGGGCCTCGATGTTTTTGATGATGGCCACCGTGGTCTCAATGCCTACATCGGCTCCAATGAGTGCATCTTCCAACTGGTCAAGCACTTCTTCGTCCACCTTATCCTTACCGGCAATGGCCTTGGTAAGTTTGGAGAAGAAGCCCTCTTTAGTTTTCTTGAGCCCCTCATCGAGTGCTTCCTTTTGTTCCTGCTGCTCTTTGTTCCTTTTGAAGAGTTTATCGAATAACCCCATACCAATATATAATAACGATGCGAAATTAGCGAAATATCACAGACATTCCCGGAAAATCGCAATTAGGCAGAAAGGTTCTTTTCATGTATAGTCACCGAGCACACAATTTGTACGAAAAGCCTACGTATTTTCCCGTTGCAAAGGAATGGGAATAGCCTGCATGCCGGTTTGACCGTAACTCACCCATACCACGCCCTTTTTTGTAGTTCTCACATAAACCGTTCATTATCCCAACGGGAACCCCTTCCGATACTCTACGCGCTTACCCAAAGCTTATCGCACAATCACCTTCCCGGCATATACCGCATCATTGCAGTGCACCGTCAGGGTGTATTCGCCGGGAGCGGGGTGGCCTGCATCAATGGCAGCCCTGCCGCGGTTGTCGAACTGCATCACCTTGTCTATCAGGCGCATGCCATTTACACCCAACAGCGTTACCCGGCCGGTTTGGTTGGCCAGTGCGGTTGCACCTGCGCTGAAGCTGCCGTTGTTGGGGTTGGGCAACACTGCCAATGCGGCTTGGTTGGCCTTGAGTTGCTGCACACCCGTGTTCACGTCCGATTTCACACTCTTCCATACCCCGCGGCCATAAGTGGATGCCCAAATTTCGTTCTTGGCGTGGTTTATCTTCAGGTCGGTCACAATTACCGATGGTAGGCTGTTGTCGAACAATGCCCAGTCGGCCATCGAAGTATCGCGGTAGTATACTGCCGTTTCGGTGCCTATATACTTGGTTTCCGTGGCGGTATCTATGACGATGCAGTTTACCGGTACATTGGGCAACGAGCCGGAAACCGTTGTCCAAGCATTGGCGGTCCTGTCAAACTTGGCCACTTTGTAGCCGGGGAAGTAACCCGAATACGTCACCCAAAGTACATTCTCATTCTTGGGGTCTACCGCTATCCTCGAAATCGTAGCCGCCGACCCACCATGGGGTATGACCGACCAACTGGTGCCGAAGTTGCTCGAGAAGTGGATGGAGTTGTCATCCGTCACACAATAAATATAGTTGGTATTGGTGTAGGCTATAGCGATATTGTTGATGTTAACCCCCGACGAGAATACCGGGGAGATGGCCGACCAAGTGTTTCCATAGTCTCCCGACATATAAATCCTGGAATACCCCACCAGTATCGTGTTGTCTGATGTGGGGTGCAAAATAAAGGGGGTCACCCAGTCGCCGCCGTTGGGGTCCGCGATGTTGTTGCTGATGCTGTTCCAACTGAAACCGCCATCCAATGTGATGTCGATACTGCCGTTCGGGAAAGACCCCAGCCATATCGAGTTTGGCGCGGCATAGTCTATAAGGCACTCCATACCGTCGCCGCCCAAGGCATCGGTGTAGGTGCCGCCATTCAACATTTTGGTGCCATTGTCTTGGGCACCGGCAAGGCAAAAGTCCACTCCATCGTCAATAGCCACCCTATAAAACTCGGTAATGCCCAGCCCATTGGTCAGTGAGTTCCACAAGGTGCCGGTAGGGTCTACGGTGCTGTAAATCCCGCCATCGCAGGTGGCATAGAGCACATCGTTGAGGGGGTTGTAGGCTAAGCAGTGTTTGTCGGCATGCACGGTGGCAATACCCGGCAGGCTGCTCCACCATTGTGTGGCAATATTCCAGGAGTATCCCCCATCTGTAGAGATGTAGTGGTTCACACCACCTATAATGACGGTGTTGGGGTTGAGTGGGTCTATTGCAATACACAGGTCATACCACCCTTGACCATTGCAGGCGGTAGACGGCATACCCATGTCCCAACTGAGCAGGTTCTTGGTGCAGGCCGAGTTGTTGGTGTAGGTGGGCCCAAATGTCAAACCCCCATCGTCGCTGCCATAAATACCCAGCAAACCATTCGAGTTGTTAGACGCGACAGCCATCACCAGATTGGGGCTGGAGGCACACGTGGCAATGTTGATACGGTCGGCATTCACCAGCGAGGTGACGGTACTCCAAGTGCTCCCCCCGTTCACCGAGCGCAATATTTGCGACGAGTAGCCGGATACATAGTTGGTGCCCAACAAAATGGAGGTATCGGTAGGGGAGAACAGGATTTGCTCAAAGTTGCCTGCCGATTCATATGTCCATGTCGCGCCACCATTGTAGGTTTTGTAGAGGCCCACATTGGTGGCCAATATCAACGTATTGGTGTCTACCGGATTAATGAGCAGTGAGCGGGCAAGGTTGTAGTTGTAGGGGGTCCAACTGAGTCCGGTCGACGACCAAGTCGCACCACCGTCGGTCGATTTGATGACGCCTATGCTGTAGTTGTCGCGGCCGTCTTTGTCGCCCGTGCATACATAAATGGTATTGGGGTTTAGGGGATTCACTTTGATGTCGGAAACGCCCATCACCGGGAGGTTGTCGTAAAGTGGCACCCAAGAGTCGCCACCATCGGCAGTTTTCCAAACACCGCCACCTGCACTGCCTATAAAGAAAGTATTGGGGTCCGTGGGGTGAAAGGCCACCGTATTGATACGGCCTATGCCCGAGTAGCCGCCAGGCGATTTGTTGGGGCCCTGGAATATCCAGTTGGAAGCCGTGGAGGTGGTTTTATTGGCGCCCGTTGGGTGCGTAGAGAGATAGTTTTGCCATTCGGTATAGGTTTTTACCGGGGCGACCATGTAACCGTTTTCGTCCAAATGCTGTTTCCAGTACCATTCCCATTTGTCGAAGCGGTAGTCGGCTTCCTCTTCATTGTCTTGCTCATCGGTAGCGGAATGCGCGCGGCCTTCATGTGGGTGTGTAGCCCGATAGCCATTTACGACGTCCTGAAACTTGACCGGACCCGTTGGGTTGGCGGGCATCCATGGTTGCGATTGGGCCGTCAACGCAACAACGCAGCACAATGCCGCTATCCAAATGGTTTTCATCGGCCAAATTTACGGAGTAATCACATCATGTTTGCGTCCTATGGAATCCACATGAAACTTTATCCAGTCCGAACCTCCCGCTTTGAAGTAGAGGTTGCTGTTGCCATCGGTTGCAGCCACTTCGGGCACCGGAAACTTGCCCCCTGCGGTTGCGGTTATCATCAAGGTGTCGCCTTTTTCGATGTTTTCAGGAGATATCGCATCAGTGAAATAATCCATACCTGGAGGGGTGTCGCCTTTGGCAGGGTTCTTACGCGCCTTCGAGATGTTGCAAGCCTGCCAAGCCCCTTCGGGACTCTTCCAGAAGAAGGTCTCTATCTGCTTCTTCGACTCCCACACAATCACGAATTTCGTGGCCGGGTGTGGCAATCCCTCCCAGCGTCCCGGATTGGTGCGCTGCTTGTAGGCTTCAATGAGTTTCAAATATTCGCCCTTGCCAAACTTGATTTTGGCAACGGTGGTCGTGACGGACGGTGCAGCCACAAAAAAGAAAAAAAGTAAAACAACCGCTTTTGCTCTCATAGAAGTAAAATTAATGAAAAGATTGAGAATCGGAAATGCCATTTTTTTCACAAAATACCGACAAAACGTTTAACAAACAATTCAATATAAATGCAAGAAAAACTAACATATAATATTCAGAAGCAGGCTCCCGGTAAGCCGATTTATAGATTATGCACAGCAAAGTCGCTAACTTTGCACCCCATGTTTAGGAACCTGAATTTCTCCAAGTGGATAGCCGTCACAGTTCTTTGCACCACAATGTTTGCCTGCCGCAATGCCCGTGTGCATGAAAAACCGGAATGGTCCAAATATTTCGAAGCCTATGGCATTTCCAAGGCCAATTCCTGCTTCGAAATCAACGACCACAACCATGAGTCGGTATATTATTACAACCTCGACCGCTGTTCCACACGGTTTCTACCGGCATCCACTTTCAAGATTTTCAACTCCTTGGCCGCGTTGGAGTCCGCTGTCGCGTCCGACGACCAGCTCGTAATAAAATGGGACAGCGTGCCGCGCCGTCCGGAGTGGGATAAAGCCATGACCATGAACGAGGCTTTCAAGGTGAGCTGCGTGCCCTACTATCAGGAAATAGCCCGCAGGGTAGGCCCCATTAAAATGCAACATTACCTCGACACTGTAAAGTATGGCAACATGAATATGGGGGGCAGCATCGACAATTTTTGGTTGAACGACTCCCTGAAAATATCGGCCGACGAGCAAATAGGGTTCCTGAAGCGCCTCTACTTTTGCGAACTTCCGATGTCCGAACGCTCCCAACGGATAGTGAAAGTCATGATGCTGCAAGAACAGACGCCCGAGTACAACCTATACTACAAAACGGGAACTGCCAAGGTAGGCAACCGCCACATCTATATGATATGCGGTTTTGCCGAGAGAATCCAGAAAGTGAAAGAACCCAAAGAGTCGATGAACAAGTCTGACGAACGCTACTATCCGTACTTCTTCATGGAAAACTTCGAAGTACCTGCCGATGCCGAGCAGGGTAAAGACTGGTCGCAAGTCCGCATAAGCATCTTGCGAGACCTGCTGAAGGACGCCGATGTATTGCCGAAGAAGTAGGTTGCCCAAAAACACCGTATATTTAAGTCTTCATTTTCAACCGATATGACAACGATTTTTGAACCGGCAACACTACAGTCGCTGCTGTGGCGGATAGAAAAGCTCACTCCCAATTCGCAGGGGCTTTGGGGCAAGATGAATGCAGGGCAAATGATGGCCCATTGCTCAGCCGTATTGGAAATAGCCCTGAGCGACAAGCAGGTGAAGCGCGAAATCATGGCCCTCATTTTCGGCAAAATGGCCAAGAATATGATCATCAGCGACAAGCCTTTCAAAAAGAACCTGCCTACCGACAAGAATTTCCTCGTGACCAATCCGGTAGACTTCGACCGCGAAAAAACACGGTTTATTGAATTGCTGACGAAATTTTCGACGGGGGGCGCTGAGCCACTCCACAACAAAATGCACCCATTCTTCGGCAAAATGACTGCCGATGAGTGGAGTGCTTCGCAACTCAAACACATAGACCACCACCTCAGGCAATTTGGCGCCTAACCACCGGCAAGCAACGTTAGTGCACATCAAACACCCCACTCCCACAAGACGGCGTCCACGTATCAGCCCCCGGTTTTCACCTGCTATCACCCTTTACAGGGTTACTTTTTTCAACTAACAGTATTAATAAGTGCAAACACCGTTACAGTCCGACGAACAGTTGCTTGCGGCCCTTGCCCGGGGCGATAGGCACGCAACATCGGTATTGTACAAAAAAAACTATCCCATTGTTCGTGGTTGGATGGTGAAGGGTGGTGCAGATGAAGCCGACGTCTCGGACATTTTTCAGGAAGCCATGGTAGTGCTTTATGAAAAAGCAGGAGAACCCGGTTTCAAAATGACCTGCAGCATAGGTACTTACCTGTTTGCAGTGAGTAAAAACCTGTGGTACAAGAAATTGGAAAAACAGGGGAGGCAACCCGGAATAATCTCCGACGACGGCAACTTCTTGGAGGAGACATTGACGGATACCGAAACCGATGTGGATGCACACCGGGAAAAAGAAAACCATTTCCTGATGCTCGACAGGGCTCTGGAACAAATAGGTGAACCCTGTAGGTCGCTGCTTAAAGCATACTACCACCACGACAGGAACATGCAGGAAATTGCAGCGGAATTTGGCTACACCAATTCGGAAAACGCCAAAAACCAAAAGTATAAATGTCTGACGCGGTTGAAAAAGCTGTTTTTCACCATGCAGACTCCATAAAAAGAATTGATATGGCACAAGAGACCAGTATTTGGGAAATAGCGGAGTCTTATTTGGACGGTACCATGCCGCTAACCGAAAGGGCCAAACTCCAAGAAAGACTGACTGCCGATGCGGAGTTCGCAAAGGAATTTGAAAGCACCCTTGCCGTAACCCGCGGCCTCCGCGATATGCAGAAGCATGCCGCATTCCGCAGCACCCTGAAAGATATCCATGCAGAACGTGAACCGGTGAAGAATACTTTCAAGAAAATAATGGCACTCCCCCGTGAGTTTTGGCGCACGGGTGCGGTTGCCGCCTCTGTTGCGGTACTTACATCCACCATCACCATATGGAGCGTAAGCCCATCCATAAAAAAGAACGATTCCCGATACAACACCATCAGCCGTGAAGTAGAGCACATCAAAAAAGGCTTGAAAACCAATACGGACGAAATCGAAAACATCAAAAAAACGACCACTCCCGTTCCGTCTTCCACTGAGGTACGGTATACCGGCACCGGATTTGCCATCACCAACGATGGCTATTTCGTGACGGCTTGGCACGTGGTGAATCAGGGTAATTTCGATTCGGTTTACATCCTCACCAACAACAACGAATATTTCAAGGCTTCGCTCATCAGGCACGATGACAAAGCCGATATCGCCATCCTGAAGGTGGACAAAAAGAATTTCAAATTCTCGAAGACGGATATTCCGTATTCCATTGCAGCCAATAAAGCATCTATAGGTACCGGCATATTTACGCTGGGCTATCCTAAAGACGATGAGGTGTATAGCGAAGGCTACATCAGCTCCAGAAACGGATACCAGGACAACGATATGCAGTACACCTTGGAGTTGCCTGCGGCTCATGGTCAAAGCGGCTCGCCGGTTTTGAATGCAGGTGGCGAGGTGATAGGTATGCTCACCGCAGTGGGCAGCCAGGGCGAGGCCAACACTTATGCGGTAAGCTCGGGTGCAGTTGTAGCCCTGGCCGAAGACACCCCCAACCTCAACAAACTCATGGCCCACCGCACCAACAAACTGCGCAAACTGAGCCGCGAACAACAAATAGCCAAATTGGAAGCCTGCACATTCTCGGTAAAGGTTTTCAAGAAGTAATACAGCCGGCCGGGGCAACCCAACAGGCTTCGTAACGATTAGGGCCCATTATTGATGGGCCCTAATCGTTTTACCCCCGAGCCCGGCCTGACGCCGGGAAAAACTTGGGCCTAACCTACGTAGGCGGTCCGCCACAAAGCATTGAAGGACAACCCGCGCTTCGCAAAAGGCACCCAAAAAAGATTTCGGCCGCTTTTGAAAAAAAAATGCACTTGTGGATAAAAAAAATTTCGAAATTGACGATGGCAAAATTGGAAGTTATTGATTTTCTACATAAATTTGCCGCAAATTCAAAAAAATGAAAAAAATATTC
>CAIVHI010000410.1 GCA_903905685.1 uncultured Bacteroidota bacterium
AATTACGCTGGTGGGTTTCAGCGTTTCATAAAACTGGGCCAACCGCAAGTGCTGGAAAATTTGGCATCGTTCCTAAACAACGAATTGCCGCATGCGGCACAATAGTACATGCCCTTGGTATCGGTTTTGTAATACTTGCCGGTAAAGGCATATTCCGTTCCGCGAAGGCGCGCAATGTTGTACACCTCCTTAGGCAGTACCTTCTTCCACTCTGCATCGGTCACGTGCAGGGTTTTGGTGTCGGTACGGGAATAATACGGGTTGTTTTTGTGGTCGAACATCTCTTCGTTTTTTTGCGCATTGCTGCATGAAAACTGCAATGTTGCCGCACACACTGCCAATATTAAGGTAAGTCGTTTCATTGCGCGGAGTTACAAAATGCATATTAGCAAAAACCGAAGTACCCGCCAATTTGCACCATAAATGTGGTAATTGGCGAAATTGATGTTGGAGTGTCCGAGGTAAAAATGCTCATTCCGAACGCGACGTCAAAAGCCCGGACTCCTTTTCATTAGGGCACTTCCCGTCCTCCCAAATTGCAAAAAAAATCTGTACCCCGCTCCCGCTCTTGCGCCGCTACCTCGCCAACACCACCACCTTGCCGCGATACACCACTCCGCCCTGCTCCACCTTCACGAGGTAGGCGGCGGCGGGATATGGGGTCATGTCGAAGTCGGTCTTGGGGTTGTGGAGGACGGTTTCCAGGATGGTTTTACCGAACATATCCGAGATGGTCAATGTCGCATCGCCCGGTTGGGACAGTTCCACGGTAAAACGGCCGGCGTTGGGGTTGGGATAGACGGAGATGCTGCCCGAAGGCAACGCCATTTCCCTGGTTTTCAGCAGCGAGTCGCACTCCCATGCCGTATACACCATGACCTGCACTGCTGCCGACCTTGGGCCGCAGTTGCCGGTGAGGGTGTATTTGATGGAGTCGATACCTGCCGAAACGCCGGTAACGATGCCGCCTACAACGGTTGCATCGGCATTGCCGGTGCTCCAAGTGCCGCCTGTAGGGGTGCCGTACAGGGTGTCGGGGGTGCCGATGCAGACGTAGGAGCCGCCGGTGAGGGTCACGAACACTGCGGTATCCACAACCAGCGCCTTACGTGCGGTATCCGCTCCACAAACGGTGGAAACCAGGTATTTGACGGTATCTATACCGAAGTGTACACCGGTCGCCACGGTACCCAATAGGGTGGCGTTGCCGTTGGTCACCAGCCAACTGCCGCCTATGGCGGTATCGCTGAAGGTGGCCGTCGCGCCCACGCACATGCTGTCTGCACCCACAATACTGCCCGCATTCGGCAATGGGTTTACGGTCATCACCTTCATTGTAGATGCGTTGCCGCAAGCGTTTGCCGTGGAGTACTTTATACTGTCGATGCCGCTACTGATTCCCGTCACCACCCCACCCGATACCGAGGCATAGGCATTGGACGCGGCCCAAGAGGGCGTACCCGTGGAACCGCTGTCGGTAAGTGTCGTAGTCGCACCCGCACACAACGTGCCGGCACCCGCCAAGGTGCCCGCTAAAGGCAGCGCATGGATGGTTATCGTTTGGGTAGCCGTGGCAGTGCCGCAGGAATTGGCAGCCGTATACTTCACCGTGTCCACCCCTGCCGACAAGCCCGACGTCATGCCACCCGTTACCGCGGCATGAGCGTTGGTTGCCGACCATGAGCCGCCCGTTGTAGAGTCAAACAGTGTAATGGCCGCACCCACGCAGACGCTGTCGGAACCCGTGATTGAGGCAACGGTGGGCAACGGATTGATTTTCATTACCAGAGATGTTGCATCGCTGTTGCAGACGGTGGTCACGGTATACGTAACCGTATCCCATCCTGCCGCAACGCCCGTCACCACCCCACCCAATACCGAAGCACGGGGGTTGGAGGTCGTCCAAGACCCGCCGGGAGACGTGGAGGTGAGCGTGGCGGTTGCACCCACGCATACGCTGTCGGTGCCCATGAGCACACCCGCAACCGCCAAGGCATTGACCGTGATTGGATAACGCACGGTATTCGTGCCGCATACGTTGGTGACGGTATACAGCACCGTATCGGCACCCGCCGACACGCCGGTATACACCCCACCGCCCGACGATACCGCAAGCGCGGCATTCGAGATGCCCCAAGTGCCGCCGCCAACGCCTGTGAGCGTCACACTGGCTCCCGGACAAACGCCGGTAGACCCGGAAACGGCGGCGGGGTTCGTCCAATCGGTGATGGAGCCGATGACCCGCGTGGTTCCGCAGGCATTGGCCACTGCATAAGTGACGACGCCCGTGCCGTCACCCACCCCGGTGACCACCCCACCCGAGGTGATGCTGATGGCCGCACCCGTGCCCGACCAAGTACCGCCTGAGGCGGCATCGGTCAACGTGATTGTGCCGCCCGTACAGACGGTATCCAAACCACTGATTGCGGAAACGGCAGGCAACGTATTGACAGTGACGGTTTTGCTTGCCGCAGTGGGGCCGCAGGAATTGGTAAGGGTATAGGAAACGGTATCTATACCCACCGCGATACCCGTTAAAACCCCGCCCGATGACACCGTGGCATTACCGTTTTTGGCACTCCATGTACCGCCAACCGTACTATCGGTCAGCGTTGCAGTCGCACCCACACATACGGTACCTGCACCGGCAATACCCGCAGGGGCTGCCGGCACCGCATTGACGGTGACCACAAACGTGGCCGCCGCCGAGCCGCACATATTGGTGAGGGTGTACCTGACGGTATCCACACCTGCGGATACACCCGAGAATATCCCCATGCTGTCATAAACGGCAATAGAGGGGTTGTTACTGCTCCAGGTGCCGCCGTAGGTGGAATCGGAGAGCGTAAAAGTGGTTCCAGTGCATATTGTGGACGAGCCGGTTATCGAAGCTATGGTAGGCAAGGGGCATGTAGTGGTGCAGGTGCCTACCTTGCGGATACGGTTGTTGCCTTGGTCGGCAATGTAAAGGTTGCCCAATATGTCGGTAGCTATACCGATAGGAACGAGCAATTCTGCGGCTGTTGCCGCCCCGCCGTCACCAGAATATCCCATTGTACCGTTACCTGCGACCGTACTGATGGTACCCGACGCAGTCACCTTGCGGATAACGTCGTTGTCATAGTCGGATATGTAAAGGTTGCCTGATGCGTCAACGGCCACACCGTTTGGCACATGTAACGTAGCTGAAGTGGCAGCCCCACCATCGCCCGAATAGCCGCCGGTACCGTTGCCCGCAAAAGTGCTGATAATGCCTGACGGCGTGACCATGCGAATGCGGCAATTAGCAGGATCGGCGATGTACAGGTTGCCAGATGCGTCAATCGCTACGCCCCAAACGGACTTCATCTCCGCTGCGGTTGCGGCTCCGCCATCGCCGGAATACCCTGTTGTCCCGTTACCGGCCACCGTGCTGATAATGCCC
>CAIVHI010000411.1 GCA_903905685.1 uncultured Bacteroidota bacterium
ACATCGGGCGCCATCACCCTCATTGGTGTAGATGCCGGCCGGGTGAGCTCGGTGTTGGCACCTGCAAAGATTACCGCCGGCCAAACAGCCGATTTGCAGTTGGACGGGGCCGTAAGTGCCGAATACTTTGAAAAGAAGAACTTGGGCGGAGATATAGACCTTGGCTCAGACTTCGAAATCAACGGCAAACGTGCCTTTTTTGCCTTGCAAACCAAGGGTTTCCGCGGCTTCGGCAGCAGTTTTTGCGTCACGACCATAGAACGCGCCCGATATTATTCCAACCAGTCGGTAAACAACATTAGTGCGGTTTTGGTAAACCTCCAGCCCGGCGCGGATATTGCCAAGGTTGTGGCCGATATCAACAAAAGCATCTCGGGAGTGCGGGCATGGCCGTCCAAAGCCCTTGCGGAATCGTCGGTGAAGAAAATCTTGTCCAGCAGCGGAATTGCATTGAGCACCGGCACCCTTATCATATTTGCACTCATAGCCGGCTTCTTCATCATCGGCCTCACCATGTATACCTCGGCACTGGACAGGTTGAAGGACTACGGCACCCTCAAGGCCATTGGCGCGGGCAACGGCTACATCAGCCGGCTTATACTGACGCAAGCCGTGTTGTTCTCCGTGGTTGGGTTCCTCATCGGGTTCATGCTGTTGGAAGGGTTTCGCGAGGGGGTGGCTAAATCCGGTTTGATTTTCTCGTTCTCACCCGCCATATTGTTCGGCATGTTTGGGGCCATAGGTTCAATTTCGCTTTGCGGTGCATCCTTCGCTCTAAGCCGCATACGCAGTGTGGAGCCCGCAGCCGTTTTCAGGTGATTTTTTTAAAAGCTTTTTATGAATTGTAGAAGTTCAATCAACCATAATGTCGGGCGGGCTTGGCGCACACGAATCATCGCGATGTTGTTGCTGGCTGTGCCGGCCTCTGGGCAATGCAGGTCAAGCCTTACGCTATCGGAGGCTATTGCGACTGCACTGGCCAACCGCAAAAACATCCAAGCATCCAAAGCCAACCAAGCCATAAGGAAGCTGCAAACCGAGGCGCTCTACCGGAAATACAGGCCGCAAGTGAGTATGGAATACAATTACCTGTACAATCCCATTTTGCAGACGTCCATTTTGCCCATTGGGGTATTTAATCCTTCCTACCCGGCTGATGCCACGAAGAGTATCCAATTCGGCACCAAGTGGACGCAGACGGCCGGGGTAACAGTCAACCAGCCGTTGCTTGACCAGTCGGTAATCCGGCAGATTGACGAGGCCAAGCTACAGGAACGGATTGCGGCTACTACACAGGCCCAAACCGAATATGAATTGGCCTATATGGTTGCCCAAGTGTATTTCGATATCGGCTTACAGGAGACGAAAATAGACGCGGCAATAGCCGATACCGTGCGTACTTGGGTGAGCTACCAACTGCTGCAAAACAAATCGGAACAGAAACGGTTGCTGAAATCGGAACTCAACAAGGGCAGAATGAACCACAACGATGCGGTGCGGCATTATGGAGATGCCATTTCCCAGATGATTGAGGACAAAGTATACTTGCTGTTCTTGATGGGCCGGAGCGATATCGGTCAGTACGATTTCGCCGTAGATACGAGCGTTGCACAATTGGGCATTCCAGCAATTGGCAACCAAGCGGGCTCGGTGCCGCCCATACCGGAGCTGCAACAATTGGAGTTGAACGCCACCTTGACGGCCATGCAGGTAAAGACCGAAAGGGCACAATACCTGCCCACCCTAAGCATCAAGGGCTTCTTGGGTGCGAACCAGTATACCGACAACTTCGACCCCGCCGCCGCCAATTCCTGGTTTGGCCAGAGTTATGTGGGTATCGCCCTAAAGTACCCCATTCTTGATGGCGAGAATAAGAAGCTCAAAATCAGGCAATTACAAATGCAGACAGCACAGTATGGCCAACAGCGGGAAGACCGTGCCGCCCAATATTCGAAGGACGCGCTCATTGCCCAAATCAAGATGGAGCGCACGCTTGCCGACCTGAAAACCCAGGAAGATAATATCGCTTTGAGTCTGGAATCCATAGCCGTGTTTCAAAACCGGGTGAGCGAGGGCCAAGAGTCTGCCTCCGACCTGAACCGCGAAGAAGCCGACCTCCAAAAACTGCAAGCCGACTACCATACTGCAAAACGCCAATACCGGTTATATTTGTTGGACTATTTGAATGCGACGGGTAGGTTGGGGGAATTGTGGAAGTAGGTGGGTCAAGCGTCCAAAGTTGACACTTATTTATTTTGCGGGCAATAGTTACATTTGTAGACCAACAAAAAACAAAGCCAATGCCATTAATCAATCCACACATCAATTTTAACGGAAATGCCGAGGAAGCATTTATGTTTTACAGGTCGGTATTTGGCGGGGAGTTTGCAAAGATCATTCGATATAAAGACATCCCAAGCCCTGAATTTACGATAGCTGAAAGAGATGCAAATAAAATCATGCATATTGCCTTGCCCGTAGGCAGCAGCAATGTGCTGATGGCGAACGATGTTCCGGAATTCATGGGAGAAGTGAACGAGCGGGAGAACAGGAGTAAGATTTCGGTCAGCGCAGAAAGTAAAGAAGAAGCCGATAAATTATTTAATGGACTTTCGGTAGGCGGAACCATAGAAATGCCGATTGAAGACAGTTTTTGGGGGTCGTATTTTGGTATGTTCAGAGACAAATTCGGTATTGAATGGATGGTGGAATTTGACCCGAAAAATTAAAGGACAGCCCAAAATCGTAATATGGCCCAATCGATTTGGGAACGGCATTCCGTTTCCTGGGTTACTTTTTTTACTCGAAATGGAATAACCTACAA
>CAIVHI010000412.1 GCA_903905685.1 uncultured Bacteroidota bacterium
CAGTTTGTTGATGAACCGAACGCCGGCATCGAAGCCGCCTTTCAGCTCAAAGCTCATCATGGCACCTGCGTGCTTCATTTGCTTTTGGGCAATGGCCTGGTCGGGATGGCTGGCAAGACCCAGGTAATTCACTTTTTCCACGCCGGGATTGGCTTCCAAAAACGCGGCCACTTTTTCGGCATTGGCGCAGTGGCGCTCCATGCGCAACCCCAGGGTGCGCAAACCGTTAGTGAGTACGAATGCGTCGAAGCCGTTGCTGTTACCGCCCAACAGGCGGTGGGTCTTGGTAACTACGGTGTTCATGCGCACCAAATCCTTGCCAATCAGCACACCCCCAATTGCGGTGCCATGGCCGTTCAGGAACTTCGTGGTGGAGTGCATCACGTAGTCTGTATCGTACTTGAAGGGCTGTTGCAGGTATGGGGTTGCAAACGTGTTGTCTACACATACCGTCAGGCCATATTTCTTGCCTAGTGCAGTCAGCACGGCCAAATCGGCACACTGGATGGTGGGGTTGGCGGGTGTTTCGATGTACATCAACTTGATGGACGGATCGGCCTGAATGGCGGCTTCCACTTTCTCCGGGTAGCGGAAATCGATGATGACCGACGGCATCCCCAAATTCGGCAATACCTTGTCTAGCAATTCCTGCGTACCGCCATAAAGGGAGTAGTGGGAAATGAGTTTTTCGCCCGATTTCAGGTTGGCCAGCAACATCGTAGTGATGGCTGCCATACCCGATGCATGGAGGATGGCTTTGAGTTCAAGTTGCGACCCATAGGCATTCGTGAGGCCGTAAGCTTCCATCATCGCGATTTTATCTTCCGCTTCATTGATGGTTGGGTTGCCGAAGCGACCATACATATACCCTTTCTGTTCGCCCTTGAACATGGCAACCGCCTGTTCTGCACTGTCGAAAGTATAGGTGCTGGTTGCATAAATCGGAGTCAAATGCGCGCGGTTGCTTTCCGTGCGGTGACCTCCGTGGATACATAAGGAGTCGAAACCCATTTTATTGTTTTGATTCGCCATTTTGAATTGCGTATTTTCGTGTAAAGTTAGAATTTCTATGAAAGAACATTTGATAAAATATGCGGAGTACAACCTCTGGGCCAACCGGCTATTGGCGGAAGTAGTATCGGGATTGTCGGAACATGATGCAGATCAATCGATTATCAGCAGTTTCCCGTCTGTCAAAAAAACGGTGCTGCACATTTTGAGCGCAGAACACATTTGGCTGGCTCGCCTCTCCGATCCTGCCAATGTGCAATGGTTGGGCGAGAGTGCCAATGGGGCCATCGGCGATGTATGTGCAAAATGGATTGCGGTATCCGAAAAACTCGCGGAATATGTTGGCACTTCGTCCGATGTCGACTTGCAAAAGCTGATGACTTACAACGACTTACGTGAAAACATGCGCGGGGAGCCCTGTCATCTTATCTTGTTGCACATCATAAACCACTCCACTTCCCACCGAGGCCAGTTGATTACGATGTTGCGCCAACTGGGTGTTTCCACCTTGCCCCAGACCGACTTCATTGCTTTCGTTCGCCTCAATCCTTAAGCAGCTGCCGGAACAAATTCATAAAGCCGACGCGGAATGCGTCGGCTTTATATTTATAGAGTGGGGGCAAATTATTTCAGACCCGCAACCAATGCTTTGAAGGAAGCCGGCTCGTTCATGGCCAAATCGGCCAATACCTTGCGGTTCAATTCTATGCCGTTGGCAGCCAACTTGCCGATGAAAGTAGAGTAATTCATACCCTCTTCACGGATGGCTGCATTGATACGCACAATCCAAAGGGAGCGGTATTCGCGCTTCTTCAGCTTGCGGCCAACATATTTATAACCAAGACCTTTCTCCAGTACGTTCTTGGCCACGGTATAAACGTTTTTACGTTTACCATAGAAGCCTTTGGCCTGGTTAAGTATTTTTTTCCTTCTTGCGCGTGACGCTACTGCGTTTACCGAACGTGGCATATTGCTATTTTATTATTGTCACCGATACAACCGACTCGCGATTACTCCGGTAAAGTTGAAAATTAATTTTATTGGAATCTCCGGCAACCTACGGGATTACATGCAAAGCATGCGTTTCACCAAAGGCTCGTTGGCTTTGTTAACCAACCCGTGAATGCGCAGACTCCGCTTGCGCGACTTGGATTTCTTGGTCAACAAGTGGCTTTTGAATGCCTTGTACCGACGAATTTTTCCGGTCCCTGTCACTCTGAACGTTTTCTTGGCACGTGAGTGCGTCTTCATTTTTGGCATGTACTAAATTTTTTCGGACTGCAAAGGTAATTAAAAAGAATCTCAAAATGGAAATTTATTTTCCGTTTTCCACATACGGTGTGCTTTGCCGCAGGCAAAGCACTATTTGTTGAAAAAATGCCTGATGACGTCCAAATAATTTGAATACAGCAGCAGACCAACCAGCAGCACCAAGCCGATGGTGGTGGTCACCTCCATCACTTTATCGCTCACTTTCTTGCCGGTCACCATTTCGAAGAGGAGGAAGAAGACATACCCGCCATCCAGCCCCGGTATGGGCAGCAGGTTCATGAATGCCAACGCTATTGAAATAAACGCCGTCCACATCAGGAAGTCGTGCAGGTCGAACACCGGTGCATACATACTGGCCAGTGTGCCGAAGCCGCCCAAGCTGTCGCTAACCTTCACTTCTTTTGAGCCCATGAGCTTGAACTGAGCTATGTAGAACACAAATCGGTCGTAGGCATAGGTAAAGCCCTTGCCCACGGCTTGAATGGGATTGTATTTCACGGTCTCGGGCGAGAAATACCTATTGTAGGAATAGGCATGGAAGCCCAAGGCGCTGTCCTTGGCCAAGACCACATTTGCAGAGTCGAGAACACCATGGCGAAGGAAAACGATATGCATTGACTTTTCATAGTTCTCCCGTTTCAGTTTTTCGAACTGGTCGTAAAACCCTGCCGACATGCCATTTATAGATACGAAACTGTCGCCCCGTTGCAGCCCGATTTTGGCGGCGGCAGTATTGGGTGCAACGCTATCCACCACAGCCGGGATACGTGGCGATATGATGTATCCGCGAGACGACTTACCGGCTTTCGATATCTTTTGAATGGTGCCAAAAGGAATGTGGATGACGGTATCCTTGCCATCGCGCACCAAGCCTATGGTGCCATCCTCTTTGTGAAGCACGATTTTGATGATGACATCATTGAAACGAGTAACCGGCTCACCATCCACATTCTTGATGAAATCTCCGTTTTTGAGCCCAATGCTTTCGCCCGTACTGTCTACCGAGATGCCGTAGGTGGCGGCCTTGAGCGGCATGAAGCTCTCGCCCCATACGCCAAAAACGATGGCATAAATGAAGATGGCGACCAACACGTTCATCATGATGCCGCCCAACATGATGAGCAGCCGCTCATAAGGTTTCTTGGAGCGGAACTCCCACGGCTCCGGTGGTTTCGCAAGGGCTTCCTTGTCCATGCTTTCATCTACCATGCCGGCTATCTTGACATAGCCGCCAAACGGAAACCAACCTATACCGTATTCGGTATCGCCTATCTTCTTTTTGAAGAGTGCGAAATTGAAGATGTTGGAAAACGGGAAAAAGAAGTCGAAAAACAAATAGAATTTTTCAACTTTGGTCTTGAAGCGGCGGGCAAAATAAAAGTGCCCGAACTCGTGCAGCGTAACCAAAATCGACAGGCCGGCCACCAATTGCAGCGCTTGCGACAATCCGTTGGACATCAATAAAATAGAATGGGAACTCATAAAAAGTCGGTACAAAGGATTCGTTGGGTGCTCCGTGGCGGGCAGCAGGGGTTAGTAAATGGATAATTGGCTTTTCTTCAAAAATTCGGCGGTATATGCCCGCGACTCCGCGTCAGATTTGATGTAGTCCTCGAGGGTGGGCGATTTGACGAATGAGACGCATGCCAATGTTTTTTCAATCATGTCGCTCATTTCCAAAAAACCTACTTTGTTGTTTAAAAATGCCTGAACCACGACTTCGTTGGCTGCATTTAGCACGCATGGCGCATTGCCACCCCTCACCATCGCTTCCTTGGCTAGGGCAAGATTACGAAATGTTTTATAATCGGGAGCCTCAAACGTCAATTTTGGAAAATCCTTAAAATCCAACCTTTTATAGGCATTCACAATGCGCTCCGGAAAACCCATGGCGTATTGGATAGGCAGCCGCATATCCGGCAGCCCCATTTGGGCCTTCACCGAGCCATCGCGAAACTGCACCATGGAGTGGACGACGGATTGCGGATGTACAATGACGTCTATCTGATTGTTGTCGAGACCGAAGAGCCATTTGGCTTCAATCATCTCCAACCCCTTGTTCATCAATGTAGACCTGTCTATAGATATTTTCGCGCCCATGTTCCAGTTCGGATGCAGCAAGGCGTGGGATGCTTTCACATTCACCAAGTAATTGGGTTTCCTACCTAAGAAGGGCCCCCCGGATGCAGTCAGAATGACTTTCTCCACTTTGTCGGGCCGCTCGCCCAGCAGGCATTGGAAGATGGCCGAGTGCTCGCTGTCTACCGGCAAAATTGGGGCTCGTTTCTGCATGGCCAGTGCCATGACAAGCTCGCCAGCCACCACCAAGGTTTCCTTATTGGCCAACGCTACGTGCTTACCGGCATTTATGGCCGCAAGAATGGAGTTGAGGCCTGCAAAACCTAGAATGGCACCCAGCACCACATCCACCGATTCCCACTGTACCACTTCGGCCAATGCCTTGTTGCCGGCAAACACCTTGATAGGGAACAACGTCAAGGCGCTTTTGACCTCTGCATACTTCGATTCATCGGTAATGATGACCGCATTGGGTTTGAATTTTTTCGCTTGGTCTATGAGGAGCGATGCATTGCTGTGCGCACTAAGCACTTCGGCCTGAAAAATGTCCGGATTTGCGGCAATCACTTCCAAGGTTTGCGTCCCAATGGATCCGGTAGATCCCAATACAGCTATCCGTCTCATGCTACAGTCTTTTTAAGGTGGTGGTGCGGCAAAGATAGAGATATTGCGAGTGTAGTCGCCCATTCCTAGAGCTTTAACGCCAATATGGCCCGTTGGGCCTTGAACTTTGGGGATGCCTGAATCAACTTTGTCGAATTTGGGAGAACGGTTCCCAACGGAAGGAATTTACAAGTCGCCCCCTTTTCCTATCAAAATAGCCAAGTGCCCCGTTCCCTAGGTCAAACGCCGAACCACCCCAAATGCGCCGTTTTCATGTGTCAACGCTAAATTTCAACGTTAATTTTATGTGTATTTTTACCTAAATCTAGCAATAGGGCTATTTGATAGCCGTAAATTTTTAAATTGACGTACCTTTGCACTTCAGGCAACCCGCATACTGCGGGAGCTTAATTTTTTAAAAAGTTCTTAATTAATGATTTCTTTTTCATCTTTCCCCATGCGGGAAGAATTGACACGGGCTATTTCCGACCTTGGCTTTGAGACACCCACTCCTATTCAACAAAAAGTAATACCCACCCTGCTGACAGAACCCGCCGACATTATTGGGCTGGCTCAAACCGGAACCGGAAAAACAGCAGCCTACGGCTTGCCCCTCCTGCACCACACCGACTTGGAAGCCGGTTATGTGCAGGCATTGGTGCTGAGCCCCACTCGCGAACTGTGCATGCAGATTCAAGAGGAAATGACGAAGTATGGTGCCCATATGGACGATCTTCGCATTACTGCCGTTTACGGTGGCGTACCGATTATGGGACAAATCAGGGAGGTGAGGGCACGGCCGCAAATCATTGTGGCCACTCCGGGCCGCCTGATAGACCTGCTGGAGCGCAAAGCGATTTCGCTGGAACATGTGCAATATGTAGTCCTCGATGAGGCCGACGAAATGCTGAACATGGGCTTCCGCGAAGACATCGAGCTAATCCTCAAGAGCACGCCCGAGCGTGAGTTCACTTGGCTGTTCTCCGCCACCATGAGCAACGAAGTGCGCGGCATCGCCAAGCGCTTTATGCAAGAGTGGAAGGAATATTCGGTGGCCGCAGCCAATGTGACCAACGAAAACATTGACCACCAATACTATGTGGCCAACCACCACAACCGCTTCGAAACCCTGAAACGCCTGTTGGACTTCACGCCCGGCATCTACGGCATCATCTTTACCCGCACTAAGCAGGACTGTCAAGAGGTGTCGGAAAAGCTGATGAAGATGGGCTACCACGTAAGCCCTCTGCATGGCGATATGGACCAAAAGATGCGCTCCAAAGTGATGGAACGTTTCAAGGCCAAAAGCCTCCAAGCCATCGTGGCCACCGACGTTGCTGCGCGTGGTATTGACGTGAACGACATTACCCACGTAATCAACTACGAACTGCCCGATGACCCCGAAGTATATACCCACCGCAGCGGCCGTACGGCTCGTGCGGGCAAATCGGGTATCTGTATGTCTATCGTTTCCCCGAAGCAGATTTCCAACATCCGCCAAATCGAAAAACTGGTGCGCCAGAAGTTCCACAAGAGCGACATCCCCGATGGTGCCGATGTGGTGCGTAAGCGCATCGTGTTCTACATGGAGCAAATAGCTACAGCCCAACCCGTTGCCGATTTCGCTACGCTGTTCCAAGATACCATCCACGAGCAGTTTGTGGATATGGACAAGGACGACCTCATTCGGAGGCTGATTTGGTTGCAATTGAAGGACACCATCGACTCTTACCAAAACTCAGAGGACCTGAATGCCGGCTTCGAGCGTGGTAGGGAAACCGGTCGTGGCGGTCGCTTTGCCCGCATCTTCATCAACATCGGCGAAAAGGACGGCCTTAACCCGGCCCGCCTCGTGCAGTTCATCACCGAGAGCACCGATATGGAAGCCAACCTGATTGAGCGCGTTACGGTTAAAGAACTGAGCAGCTTCTTCAACGTGCCCTCCGATGCCGCACCGTTCCTCATCGAGCAACTTTCTCAAAAGAAATATAAGAGCCGCAAAATAAGGCTGGAAGAGACCGACGCCAAGGGCGGCGGTACCTACGAAGGCAACCGCGGCGGCGACGATGGCGGCAGGTTCAAACCCAAGCCCTCGGCCCGTTTCTCCGGCGACCCCAAAAGCTACGGCTCACGCGATGGTGGTGGCAGCAGCTACAAGCCCAAGAAAACCAGATACTAAAACAAGATTGCCGACGTTCGGCAACTGAAAATCCCGCACCCCGGATGGAAACATCGAAAGGGTGCGGGATTTTTTATTTAGAAACTATTCATGCGGAAGACCTTCCACAGAGGCCAGCAGGGTATCATATTCAGCATCGGCGGCTGTAATGGCGGCTACGTTCTGCGCTGTGGGCTCCACATCGGCATTCTGCATGGTCTTCATGATGTGGATATACTTGTCGGCCAATTGCAACACGGCATTGCGGTGGGTGCCGTCGCCATTCAGGCGCATTGCGGCTTCGTAGGCAGATGACACGCGCCTGTTCTTCGATTTGCCATACCTATCGGGATGAGTGGCTATGTCCGTCACGCGGGCTTCTAAAAGCAATAGCTTCTCAGCTTGGCTGTAGCAGTGCATCGATAAATCGAACTGCTTGCGCAATGCGACGGTGCCCGACGTCACCCTGGGGTCCATCAACACCTGCATGTTGGCCGCGATGCAATGGGTGCCTACGCAAAGTTCTACGGTATACTTGCCGGGCATCACCCAAGGCGACTCCACCTCCGGAGGGGTGTCGCCGGCAATGGCGGCAATGGAAAAGCCTGTGGTCGGGTGCAGCGGCGAGTAGCGCAGGTCCCATAGGAAGCGGTGCGCGCCCTTACCTGCCGACAGCCGTTGCTGCGGCCGCAGCCAGTATAGGGGTATGTTCAATTCGGGGATAGGGGCTGCTGTGTCCGACGACCGGTATTGCCGCACCAAGGCTCCCCGGGCATCGCGTATCGTAAGCGATACGGTTTCGGTGGCTGAATCTTCCAAGTAGTAATCTACAATCGCGCCGTCGGGCGGATTCTTCCCGGCGGGCTCGTCTGGCGGCAGTGGGGTGTCGGTATTCATGTCCCAGCGCACGCGGTAGACGTCTGCCGGGTGGTAAAGCACGGCTTTGTCGTAGCGATACAAGCCCTTTGCCAAGTCGCGGAGCGGCATGATGTCGTCGAGCACCCAAAACGACCTGCCATGGGTGGCCACAATTACATCATTGTATTTCACAGTGACATCGCGAATAGACGTAGCCGGCATGTTGAGCCGCAGCGACTGCCAATCGGCACCATCGTTCAGGGACACAAAAAGGGCTTTCTCTGTAGCGGCCAGCAGTAGCCCCCTGCAGGCAGGGTCTTCCTTCACGGCATTCACGGGCACATTGGGCAGGCCGTGCACCACCTCTTGCCACGACTTGCCGGCATCGGTGGTTTTGTAGATGTGCGGCTGCAAGTCGTCCAGCCTAATTCGGTTTACTGCCGCATAGGCGGTGTTTTTTTCGAAATGGCTCGCATCCATCAACGAAACCTTGCACCAATCGGTAAGACCTGGCGGGGTAACGTTTTGCCAATTTTTGCCGCCGTCATGCGTCACCCAAATCAAGCCGTCGTCGGTGCCGGCCCAAATCAGGTTGCTGTCTAGCGGCGAGGGCGCGAGGGTGTAAATGACGCCCCGACGCGGCATGACTTTCATTCCGGGCTTGCGATAGATGCCGATGCACTCCGGCACGTCGTAGGTCTCACGGGAGAGGTCGGGACTGATGACCTCCCAAGACTGCCCCAGGTTGCGGGTGCGGAACACCACATTGCCTGCATAGAACAATGTATGGTTGTCGACGGGCGAAAACACGATGGGGGCTGTGCGGACGAAGCGGTACTTGCCCGATGGCACGGTCTCGGGCGATATGTTTTGGGTCTGCCCAGTGCGCTTGTCGTATTTCGAAATCTTTCCGCCAATGACGATGTTCGGGTCGTTGGGGTCGGCCACCACATATCCGTATTCCTCGGCACCCACGGGGTGCCAGTCGCGGAAGGTGATGGCCCCATCATTGCCCCGCGAGGCTATCCCCA
Organism: uncultured Bacteroidota bacterium; assembly: GCA_903905685.1. GTDB lineage: Bacteria > Bacteroidota > Bacteroidia > Chitinophagales > Chitinophagaceae > CAIYTT01. The sequence continues at coordinate 9,013 of CAIVHI010000412.1, forward strand.
CCGAGCCGCTCTCCTGCTGAGCACTGTACACATTGTAAGGAAACGCATTGTCGGCACTTACGTGGTAGAGTTGCGCGGTGGGTTGGTTGTACCAACTGCTCCAAGTGCTGCCGCCGTTTACCGTCACAATGCCCCCTTGATCGTTGGCGCAAAGTATCACGTCGGGATTGGTGGGGTTTATCCACAGGCGGTGATAATCGTCGCCGCCTGGAGCACCCTTAAAGCCCTCCCAATGCCTCCCGCCGTCCGTCGACTTCCAGACCACCACATTGGCATCGTAGACGATATCGGGATTTTTGGGGTCCGCCTTTATTTCGGCAAAATCGTCGCCCCTGTCCCAGAGGCGGTTGTCGACATTGATTTTCGTCCAAGATTCGCCCCCATCGTCGCTGCGGTAAATGCCGCCCTTGGCGGCATTGGCGCTAACCACGGCATACAGCCGGCTAGGCTGCGAGGGGCAGATGCAGAAGCCGATGCGCCCCAAGCCGTCTTCGAACATAGGAAGGCCGCTGGTGAGCCGTTTCCAAGTAGTGCCTCCGTCGGTAGATTTATACAGCCCGCTGCCCGCGCCCGACCATTGGCCGTTCTCCCACGGCGCCAGCCGGGAGGCCAGCAGGTCAGCATAAACGATATGGGGATTGGAGGGGTCGATGGCCACCTGTATAGCTCCGGTATTTTCGTCGGTATAGAGCACCTTTTGCCAGTGTTGACCACCATCTGTGGTTCTGAACACCCCGCGTTCGGCATTGGGGCCATAGGGGTGGCCGAGCACGGCGGCAAATACGCGGTTTTCGTTGTTGGGATCTATGGCCAAGCCACCAATCTGTTGGGCATCATCGAGGCCAAGGTGAACCCAAGTCTTTCCAGCATCGGTACTTTTAAACATGCCGTCGCCTACCGACAAATCGGGGCGCTGAATACCCTCGCCACTACCCACATACACGACGTTGGGGTTGGAGGGGGCCACGGCCACATCGCCAATGGAACCTGTAGACTGCGCGTCGAAAATGGGATTCCATGTTCGGCCATAGTCGTCCGATTTCCAGACCCCACCGTTGTTGACCCCGATATAGAATACGTTCGGGTGTAGCAAATCGCCACAGGCTCCCACGGTTCGCCCACCTCGGAAGGGCCCAATCATGCGCCAGCGCATGGCCTCGAACCGGGCAGAATCTACCCCGCCGGCGCGCACACCGCCAACGGCGGCCATACCCGCCACCAATGCCATAACCAACCATTTATTCTGCCAAGCTCCCATAAGTCGATGTTTTAGAATCGCCGCCCAATTCCAGGTGGCAATCAAAAATCATACAATTTGTACGGTTGGCAAAATGTGGGGGGGTATGCAGGGGGGAAAACCCAAACCAACATCAAAAGATGAGGTAGGTCCTAACGTGCCATAAGCCGATGAACAACCGGAACTCCCAAAAAGCGTTTTATTTTATTGTGTTCGTATAGTTCGATGGCCTTGTCGAGCCTGTCGGCAAGAATAATAGAAGGCCTGCCCGAAGAATAC
>CAIVHI010000413.1 GCA_903905685.1 uncultured Bacteroidota bacterium
AGGCATTACTCCAACGATCTGCGTGCTCGGGTCAAACTACATCTACGTCATTGGTTTATGTCGGGTGTAGACCCTGCGTACGTCATTGGTTTATGTCGGGTGTAGACCCTGCGTACGTCATTCGTTTATGTCGGGTGTAGACCCTGCGTACGTCATTCGTTTATGTTGGGTGTAGACTCCCTCTACGTCCCGGAGTGGGTGCCAATCTCAGATTGGCGAAAGTAGTATGCCGTTGAAACCTGCAACGGCATATGATCTTGCAGGCCTGCGCGTACTTAGCAGGATGCTACGCCCAACGCCGGCCTTTTTGAAATGCCGAACACTCAACGCACTTCATGCGCCTCCCAGTGGGTGCCCGATGCGTCGCCTTCGCGGGTATCGCCGGTCAGGTTCACGCCATCGCTGCGGGTGAGGCCGTTCAGGAATTGGTATTTCGCATTCTTATTCGTGCCCAAGCAGCGGAAGGCTAGGGTTCCGTCTTCCAAAAAAACTTCTTCCCAGTGGGTGCCGCTATAGGGGCCCTTGGTGTCGGGAGCAAGGTCAACCTTGCCATCGGCGGTTAGGCCATTCAGGTATACATATTTCGAGTTGTGCACATTGCCCATGCATTTCAATGCCACCTCGCGACCCTGCAAGTGCTCCACCTGCCAAACCGCGCCCGAAAAACGCTTGGGGTCGGCATCGGGCGACAAGTCGACCACGCCGTTGATGGTGTTGCCGTTCAAGAACCGGTGCTCGGGGATCACATCCTTACCCTTGCACAAAAGCGTCACTTCTTCAACAATGGGGCGCACCTCCCAGTGCGTGCCCGATGCATTGGCCTCATCGTTGTCGGGTGCCAAATCGACCCCACCCGTTTGGGTTAGGCCGTTCAGGAATCGGTGTTGGGGCCGCTTGTCGGCTCCCAAGCACAGGTAGCTCATCGTGCCATCGGGTAGGCGCATCTCTTTCCAATGTGTACCCGTGAATGGAGGGTGGGTATCGGGGGCGAGATCTACTTTACCATCACCCGTAATGCCGTTCAAATATACGAATTTCGAGTTGTGGGTATTCCCCACGCAGCGGAATGCCACCTCATCGCCCGCCAAATGGACTACTTCCCATATTGCCCCCGAATGATGGGCTACATCGGCCTCGGGAGACAGGTCTACCGCGCCATTGTTGGTGTTGCCGTTCAGGAATCGGTGCGACTCATTATGTATTTTGCCCCTACACAAAATGGTTACGCGCTCCTGCCCCCAAGCGGTTGCTGCCATCAGCATGGCTAATCCCACCAAAAATGACTTTGACATTGACTATGAATGTTTTGTGCGAAGATAGGGTAGGAGGATGGCAAATTTATTGGTGATGCTCCTGATTTTGGAGTCCGATTTTATGGCACACTGTTTGTATTGGATTCGCATTCCGCATTTACAACTGCCGGTACAGAGGCGAATTCAAAATGGATATAATTGAAAAGTTAATGCACATTGGATAAAATTAAAAACATACCGTTGATTATGAATAAAACGAATTTTGCCGATTTTACCGGAAAGTACAGCCTATCCAAAACGATCAGGTTTGAGCTGAAACCAGTTGGCAACACACTTGCCAACATCGAAAAAAAAGGATTGATAACTGAAGATGCCAAGTTGGCGGCCAGTTACCAAAAAATGAAGGCAACGATAGATGACTATCACAAGCACTTCATCGAAATTGCGCTTGCCGATGTTGAGTTACCCCAACTTGACGAGTACTTTCAGATGTATCAACAGCCGGCCACCGAAGCCGACCCTGCGGCGTTCGAAAAGGTAAAAGTCGATTTGAGGAAGGAAATCGTTAAGTGTTTCTCTTCGGGAAAGGCAAAAGGGCTTTACAAAAACCTTTTTACAAAGGAGTTGTTGAAGGATGACTTGGAAAATTGGATCCACTCGACCGGGAACGCCGACCACTATTTCGACGCACGGTTCAAAAACTTCACCACCTACTTCACCGGTTTCAACGAAAACCGGGAGAATATGTATAGTGCGGAGCCGCAGACAACGGCAATCGCCTATAGGATTGTGCATGAGAACCTGCCCAAATTTGCCGACAATATCAGGCTCTTCCGGACTATAAAGGTCAGCCATCCGGGGTTGGATTTCTCCCCCATTTTGACCGAAATGGAAGAACTGGTTCAGGGGAGGTCGCTGGAAGAAATGTTCGAGGTGTCGTTTTTCAACAACCTGCTGTCGCAACGTGGAATTGATTTCATCAATTACATCATTGGCGGGCGTACATTGGAGTCCGGCAAGAAAATCAAAGGGCTGAATGAGTACATCAACCTCTATAACCAACAGCAACCCGACAAAAAGAATCGGGTGGCGAAATTCAAGCTGCTCTATAAGCAAATATTGAGCGACAGGTCGAGTATTTCTTTTCAGCATGAGCCTTTTAAGTCTGATGCCGAATTGCTGGATGCAGTCAACAGCTTTTACCGAGACCAGCTCTTTGAATTCATTGAGGAAGATAAGCCGTACAATGTTTTCCAAGAACTGACAACGCTGTTGGCCGCACTGCCCGGTTACGAACTCGACAAAATCCATTTGAGGAATGACAGCGGCATAACCACGATTTCCCAAAGGCTGTTTGGCGATTTCGCCGTGATTGGCAATGCATTGGAACATTACTACACCCACCACGTGGATAAAGGTTTCGCGACCGAATTCGAAAAAGCAAAAAACGATGCCAAGCGGGAAAAGCTGAACAAGAAGATGCAGAAGTTCACCAAGCAGGCGTATTTCGACATCGCAACCCTGCAATCGGCTTTGGACTTCTACGTGCTGGAGGTGAAGCGGGACGACCTTAAGGCTGCGTACTCGCCCACGGTGTTGGCCGGCTATTTCCGCACCCATTTCGTTGCACGGGATGCCGAAAATCAGCCAACGAAGTATGACTTGGTATCGAACATCTATGCACAATACCTCGGCGTGAAGGGGATGTTGAACATTGAGCCGACGGATGGCCGCCGCCTTGCGGGAGACAAAGAGAAAGTCCACCAACTCAAAACGTTCCTCGATGCAATTATGGACTTGCTCCATTTCGTGAAGCCGCTGCACGTCGGGCCCGATGCAGGGAAAGAGCGGGACGAATTGTTTTTCGAGCGTTTTTCATTGCTTTACCGGCAGTTGAATCTGGTGGTGCCGATCTACAACAAGGTGCGCAACTACTTGACCCCAAAGCCCTATAGCACGGAAAAAATCAAACTGAATTTCGAGAATGTGCAATTGCTTGGTGGGTGGGACGAAAACAAGGAAACGGATTACCTCAACCTCAAACCCAGATGGGTTTAGGTAATAGATATTTTGAGTTTGGCTAGGATGTTTTTGGTTTTCCTGTTGATTTCGGATAGGAAGTGTTCGGAGTCGTTGACCTGTACCCGCCGTATTTGGGCAAGGTGCTGTATAACG
>CAIVHI010000414.1 GCA_903905685.1 uncultured Bacteroidota bacterium
TCTTCCCAATAGGCATTGGCTACCATACTGCCATCCAAATCGGACTTTGGCGATGGGATACCGAAAATTTCGGCAAGCAGCGAAAGCGTGGTGTAGTGTTTGAAGTCTCCAAACTTCCAAAGCTCCATAGTGTCCAAGTGGTTCACCTCCCAAGGCTTCTTTCCTGCGGTCTGCATGCAGTCGGGAATGCCTGTCCTGTTCACAATCATGCGCCTACAAAGGAAAGGGAGGTCGAATTCCTTGATATTGTGGCCGCAAAAGCGAAAGTCGCGGTAGTGGACGGAAAATCGCTCAATGACCTTGAAAAAATCATTTAACAAATCCTTTTCATTGTCTCCGGTGAGCGCCTTGAGCCTCATTTTCCATCCGTCGGGGCTCTCCGTAAGGCTTCCAAAGCCTATGCAAACCACCTTGGCAAACTCGGAATACACACCGGCCTTCTCGTTGAAAACCGTTGCCGGTTCAACGTTTCCATCGATTCCGGGTTTTACTTGGCGGGCCTTTTTATCCCAATGTTCCTTCATAGCTTCCGAGAGCAAGCTGTAATCGGGTTTCAGCGGAACCGTTTCAATGTCGATAAACAAAATACTACTGAGGTGCTCCATATTTGGCGTAGCAATATTATTTTTGCGGGTAATAAAACAAATGTAAGGTATGAGTCAGACTAACCAAAATTCTCCGCAACAGAATAATGAAGGGAAAAAGAACAGCCCTATTCTGTATTGGGTCATCATCCTCGTACTCCTTGGAGGATGCGTGTTCCTGTTTATGAGCAAAAACCAGATGGCCAGCGAGAAAGACGTGTTGCTGCAACAGGAAGCAGCCCGTAAAGACTCCGTAGAAAAGGAAAGGAAAGCTCTGGAAGAGGACTTCAAAGCCGCCAATGGCAAAATTGACGAGCTGATGTCTGAAAAGGCAAAAGCCGACAGCGCACTCATCAAAAGCAAAAAGGAACTTACCGACATGCAGGCGAAGATACAGGTGGTCATCAAGAAAGACCAAGCTTCCTTGTCTGAGCTGAAACGCGCCCGCGAAATGGTGAAGGACCTCAACGAAAAATTGAAAGCCTACGAAGAGCGCATTGCCCAACTTGAAAAAGAGAACCGCGAATTGACCGGTAAGAACAAACAACTGGCCAATGAGGTGGATACCGCCGTTAAAAACAACATGGCGCTCCGCAAATACGGTTCGGTGCTCTACACCAACAACATCCGCATGGTGCCCGAGCACAAAAAGAAGGACGGTACCGATAAAGAGACCAAGAAGGCCAAGAAGACCAATGTGTTGCGCGTCACTTTCGACATCGTCGAAAACCACATCGCCGAAAGCGGCAATAAGCAGATTTACTTGCGCCTCATTGCCCCAGACAATACCGTGCTGAGCAATCCTGCAAACGGATCCGGCAACATGACTACCAACAAGGGCGAACAACTCCAATTCTCGGTAGTGAAGGAAGTGGCGCTCACCAAAGACTTGCCGGTAAAAGACATTACGCTCGACTGGAATCAGGAAGGACACTACCAAAAAGGTGCCTACACTATCGAAATCTATAGTGAAGGTTTCAAAGTGGGTAGCGGTCAGGTTACACTGAAGTAAAAATCTTTGAGGGTATCCCGATACCGTTAACTGTGGCATTATGTAATTGGCTTAACAATTACATAATGCCACAGGTTTTTTTGCCCGGCCTTACAGCGGTAAATTTGCATCGATTAAGCGACCATATGGAAGTGTTCCCAGGAAAGATACTGATAGTTGATGACGAGCCCGATATAGTGGAGTTTATCAGTTACAACTTAAAGAGCAAAGGATATTTGATTGCCGCGGCGAAAGATGGTGTGGAAGCGCTTAGGAAAGCGAAAGACTTCCGACCCGATCTTATCCTTTTAGATGTCATGATGCCGAATAAAGATGGTTTGGAAACCATCAAGGAGTTGCGGGCCATGCACGAATTCGACGATACTGCCATCATCTTCCTCACCGCCCTCAGCGACGAGAAATACGAAATTGAAGGGTTGAAGCTGGGTGCAGACGACTATATTGCCAAGCCCATCAAGCCCGAATTGCTGGCCAGCCGTATTGGCTCGGCACTGCGCCGCTTCCGCAAGGACGAGGAGCAGGAGCAAA
>CAIVHI010000415.1 GCA_903905685.1 uncultured Bacteroidota bacterium
CACCTCTGCTGTTTCGGGCTTTACCTATGGTGGCACAATCTCCACTGCGTGTATCACGACGGTCAACGTCACCATTCCGGCTGCAGCCACGCTGACCGACATCCAAACCAACTACACTTATTATGGCGTGGCGACAGCTTTGTGGAGCCAGTCGGGTTATAGCCTTTACATCAACGGCATTTGCGGCTACGGGTGGCTGAACTGCGGTGCAGCATTTGCTTCCGGTATTCCGGGTGGCACTTGCGGCAATACTACGCCTACCAGCCAATGGTCTACAGGCGCAAAATGGGGAACGACTCTCGGTTGTTTACATTCATTCAGCTGCTCCTCAGACACCTTGCCCTTCGAAATTGCAACCACCCAGACCTATGCTACGACTGCGGCCTGTGCTACAACCTATTTTGAATCCGCCTCCAATTTTACCGTAACCATTTTGGGTTCAGCGGCAACGCCTCCCACCATTACTCCCGCCGGGCCGAGTACGCTTTGTATGCCGTCAACCCTTACCCTCACAGGGGCCCCTTCGGGCGGCACTTGGAACTCTTCTGTCGGGGGCGTTGCGGGTGTAGTAGCGGGTGTAGTCACCGGCGTTTCGAATGGTACTACGAACATCTCCTACACGTCGGGTGGCTGTACCGCCGTAAATGTGGTGACGGTAGGTACCGCACCAACCATTACCGGCGCTGCCGGCATTTGCTACACCGGTAGTCCGGCCGATACCCTCGACCTCACCGGTGCCCCTGCGGGCGGTACCTGGACAAGCACCGTACCCACCGTAGCCACGGTTCCCGGCGGTACTCCCGACCCGGTTAGGGTAACGGCAGTGGGGCCGGGTACCACCTACATTTCCTACAGCACCGGTACCTGTTCGGCCTCCGTGCCAATAGTAGTGAGCAATGCCACCGGTGTTGCACCGTCGGCGCAGCCTACGGCTATGACCTTTGCGGGTACAACAACTTCGGGTACCACATTGGGCTTTACCACCACCACGGCCGATGGCTACTTGGTCATCGCCAGCACCTCGCCCACCTTGTCGGCCACTCCGGTTGGCAGCACTGTTTATACAACCGGTAGTGCGTTTGGTGGCGGTATCGTAGTCGTGGGCTCGGCCACGGGCGGCACACCTACCTATACCCTTACGGGATTGGCCAGCAACACCAAGTACTATGTATTTGTGTATGCCTTCAACAACAACTGCGCCGGGCCGCAGTACAACGTCGTGTCTCCGCTCACGGGCAATTTCAGTACATGCATCACGGCACCCACCGGCCTCACGGTGGGCACCATAGGGGTGAACAATGTGGCCTTGTCCTGGACGGCCTCGCTTGTGGGTGGCGGAGCGGCAAGCCCCATCAACTACCTGATTTATGCCTATACCAACTCCAGCCTCACGACACTCGTTCCCGGCTACCCTATAGCGGCCGGTTCGGCAACATCCTTTACAGCCGGCGGCCTTTCGGGCGATGTACAATATTGGTTCTATGTGGTGCCCGTTGATGCTTGCGGCAATGCAAGCAATGTGGTTACCGCAACTACCGCATGTACGGGTACTACCCTCACCATCCCATTTATTGAAACATTCGATGTCAGTCCCACCACCGGCAACGTGAACCCGAACTGTTGGAGCTCCACGATTGCATCGTGCATTACGTCGGGTGAGCAGAACAACATCGTATACGGAACCGGTATCACGTCCGACTATTCTACTGCCGGGGCATACTTTTACGTATTTCCCTACAATGGCTATTGTGGCGGCACTTGGAGGTACCAATGGTTGGTTTCTCCCGGCTTTGCTATGACTGCCGGCACCACATATACCGTAAAATATTGGTACAGGACTACCGGTGGTACAGCATGGACACAGTTGAAGTCGCAAATCAGCACAGTGGGTACACTGCCTGCCGCAACCGCTGCAAACATGGGTGGCGTACCAACTACAGTTAATTCTACTGCAGGTATTACCGCTACCACGTGGCAGAATGTTACGGCTACCGTCAACCCTGGTGCATCAGGTACCTATTACCTGGGTATCATGGCGCAGAGCGTCGCAGGTGTTACCACGTTTTTGGCCGTAGACAATATTGAAGTATGTGCACAGCCCACAGTTACGGTGGCCAATGGCACGGCCCCGTACTGTACTCCGGCCACCATCGATTTGACATCCACCACCACGAATGCCACTTCCTATTCGTGGACGGGCCCCGGTGCATTTACTTCTACCTTGGCCAACCCGGTCACCATCAATTCCACTGCCGGCACAGCTGTTTACTCGCTCACGGTTGTCAACGACCCCATTTCATTCGGCTTCGGCGGATTGTGTTCGGCTACTGCCACCACAACATTGACGGTTAATGCCACTCCTGCTGCATTGACGGGTACTTTCGACGTGTGTGTCGGTTCAACGACTACGCTCGGTGAAACCTCTACCGGTGGTGCTTGGAGCATTGCTCCAACTACTATTGCTACGGTTTCCGCCACGGGCGGCGTATACGGCGTAGCAGGTGGTACGGCCGTTGTGAGCTACACCGGTACAGGCCCTTGTTATGCTACACATCCGGTCACAGTGAGTCCGGGTGTGCCGACCTTGACTTTGGCTTCGGGTGGGGTGATACCCATTCGTTGCGTAGGCATCAACTCTTCCTTGGCCTATACAGCCACCAACACCCCGGAGACTTACAGTCTTACTTGGACCGGCGGTCCGTACCCCTTCCTGCCCAACGTGGCTGCCGGTACGACATTGCCACCGAGCCCCATTACGATAGTCAGTTTGGCGGGCCTTACCCCCGGGACCTATACCGGCACCATCACCGTGACGAACGCATGCGGTTCGGCATCCCAGCCCGTTACCTTCAATGTGGTTGCGACACCGCCACCTATTACGGGCTCGGTCAATATCTGTATCGGGCAAACGTCTACCCTTGCCGACGGTGCCACCGGCGGCAGTTGGAGCAGTGTCAATCCGGGTACTGCATCTGTAGGTATTGCCAGCGGCATCGTTACCGGTAATGCTGCGGGTACCACAACTATATCCTATTCCATAGGTGTGGGCTGCGCGGTGAGCACCGTTGCTACCGTAAATGCGCTGCCGGCTGCCATCACGGGCTCCAATGTGGTATGTTTGGGCGGCACCACTACATTGACCGATTTGAGTACGGGCGGCACTTGGAGTGCAAGCAATGGCAATGCTACCGTTGCATCGGTCAGTACTACAACGGCGGTCGTTACCGGTTTGACGGGCGGGGTAGATACCATCAGCTATACCAACGGTAGCGCGTGCTATTCCACCTTCGTCGTCACCGTGGCTCCCGCCGCCATCACGGGCGGCAAATACCTTTGTTCCGGCACAACCCTCACGCTTAGCGATGCGGAAGCCGGAGGCACTTGGTCGAGCATCACCGGATTGACCACCGTTTCCGGAACCGGCGTGGTCACAGGTCCGACTGCCGGTGTCGACACGATTGTCTATACACTTTTGGGCTGTACTGCCCGCGATACCGTCACCGTTTACCAAACACCGGTAGCAATTGTAGGTACCGACTCCGTATGTAAAGGGTCGAACACGAGTCTTACAGATGCCACATCGGGAACATTCACTTGGTCGAGCATACTGCCTACCATAGCAACCGTTACTGCGGGTGGCGTTGTACATGGTGTAGCTGTAGGGACCGATACCATATCTTATACGCTTGCCTACACGGGCCTCTCCTGTGCTGCCACGGTCGTGGTCACCGTATTGCCGGCGCCAGTCGGGATTACCGGAACCTTGACGGTCTGCCAGTACGATTCCACCTTGCTGACCGATGCCACAGGCACAGGCACTTGGAGCTCCGTAAGTACAGGCGTTGCTACCGTGGATGCCGCCGGCGAAGTGGTTGGCGTAACTGCCGGAACCAGTATCATTTCTTATGCCATCAATAGTTGCGTATCTACTGCTGTTGTTACCGTAAGTGCGGCACCCATGCCTATAACCGGCGGACTCACCATTTGCCGTTATCAAAACGACACCCTTGAGGATGCCGTGCCCGGTGGGACTTGGAGCAGTGTGAGTCCCGGCATTGCAACCGTGACAGCCTTTAGCGGAGATAGCGTTTCTGTTCACGGTGTTGCTACCGGTACTTCGGTCATATCTTACACAATTGGCTCTTGCGGCACTGCGGTAACCGTCACGGTTAGTGCGGCACCATTGCCCATCACCGGTACGCTTACCGTTTGCGAATATTCAACCACCTTGTTGAGCGATGGCACCGGGGCAGGCACATGGAGTAGTGTGTCCCCCACGATTGCTACCGTAGTTGGCGGTACCGTTACCGGTGTTGGAATAGGCACCGATACCATATCTTATACTATAGGCACTTGTGCGGTTACCGCAGTGGTGACGGTCAATATTGCACCGGCAGCCATAACAGGTACCCTGACGGTATGCCAAGGAAGTGTGACCACCTTGGGTGAAACCGTGGGTGGCGGCACTTGGCACTCCGGTGCAATTACCGTCGCAACTGTGGACGCGTTTGGGGATGTGACCGGTGTATTAGGCGGTACTTCCCTCATTACCGACTCCATTGGAAATTGTGCGGCCTCGGTAACAGTTACCGTCGATATTCCGGCTACCCCGATTGGTGGCACGTTTACTGTCTGTGTTGGCGGCACCACGCCGCTTACCGATGGTGTGGGTGGTGGAACATGGTCAGTCAGCAATACCAATGCCACTATTAGTGCAGGCGGCCTTGTCACCGGCGTTTCGGGTGGTCTCGATACCGTTACTTATACTACGGGTTGCGGGTTGCCCGTTACCCAGGTCATTAATCCCGATCAGGAGAAAGACATCCGTAGCCGCAGAATCAAAAACTGAACTGTCCAACCGCCGCAAAACGCCCCGATGATCGTCCGCAGGAAGGCCGTTGCCGATGACGTCCGCGCCGGC
>CAIVHI010000416.1 GCA_903905685.1 uncultured Bacteroidota bacterium
TTGCGAAAATGGTTCTCATCTTTGTAAGATATCGCCTGCTCCGCAAAAAACAACAGGGGAATCAGTGCCAGTGAGGCCGCCAAGCGCCACAATGGCTGGCCGAGATAGGCAGAAGGTTGACCATGCAAGCTTGGCTCGGTAAGCGAAAAATAGCCGCTGCCCGGCCCGTGCCTGAACAAGTTTCCGAGAACATAGAACGCAGTCTTAAACGTAGACGCCCGGAAGAAAATCCAAACGAGGCAACAGAACGAGAAGGTAAGGGCGACGCTCACATTGTTATAAATCACTGCCGGTATTTTCTTACTCAGCTCCCTTCTGAATTTCTTGCTCAGGAAGTCGTATGCCAAACCCAAACCGTTGAGCAATCCCCAAGTAACAAAGGTCCAACTGGCACCATGCCACAGGCCACTGATGCCGAACGTGACAAAAATGGCAAAGACGACACCCCATTTGCCCCAGTCCCGCTTATTTACAATGAGCGGCGTAAAGAGGTAATCGTTGAACCACGTGTTAAGGGAAATGTGCCAACGCCTCCAGAAGTCGGCAATGTTTCGGGCGCGGAAAGGGTAGTTGAAGTTGCGCATCAATTTAAAGCCCATCACTTGGGCCGACCCCAATGCAATATCCGAGTACCCCGAAAAATCGCAATAAATTTGGGCAGCATATACCACCAAAGTCACCACAAGTGCAAACCCGTGCCATTTGTAGGGGTCGGCATAAACGTAGTCTACAATGGTGGCCATTCGGTCGGCAATCACCACCTTCTTAAATACGCCCCAACCCATGAGTTTGAGGCCGCCAATCAAATTGTCCCAACTGAAGTGGTGCTCCTCATGAAACTGGTGAAGCATGTTCTGGGGCCGCTCTATGGGCCCCGCCACCAACTGCGGATAGAACATGACATAAAGCGAGTAGATGCCGAAATGCCGCTCGGCCTCCTGATTGCCCCTACTCACCTCAATGGTGTAGCTCATGGCTTGGAACGTGTGGAACGACAAGCCTATCGGCAACAACCAATGCAGGTAGGGTATATTCAACCCTACACCAAACACTTTCGCCAAACCTGTAATATTGTCGTCCAGAAAGTTGTAATACTTAAAGAACGCGAGGATACCGATATTCGATATCAAACTCAACAACAGGTACCGTTGCTTCAATTGCTGCGAAGGTGCCTCGGCTATCAAGATGCCCGCCCAATAGTCTATAACTATCGTAAAAGCAAGTATTACAATGTATTCCGGCTTGAAATACATGTAGAAACCGCACGACGCCAACAGCAACATCACCCACCTCCACCTATGCGGCAGCAAGAAGTAGAGCGATGTGACCGCAATGAAAAATACCAAGAACTCGAACGAGTTGAACAGCATATGGGCGTAAGGGAACTATTTTGCAGCACTGCGCTTCATAACCGACTCGCACATATTGCCTACATTTTTCCAACTCTGGATTTCAGTGGAAGTGAACCTGATACCGAAATGTTTCTCGACAGCCACCACAAGCTGAATGTGGTTTAGGGAATCCCAATCTTCCACATCGGCCGCCACCGTATCGGGAGTCAGTTTGATATTTTTGTTGCCCAAAACTTTGATGAAGACTTTCGTGATGTCTTCCAGTACCTGACTTTGCTCCATATCTGTAATTTATTTTGCCGTAATGAAATTTTCCGTAATCGCTGCTTCCTGTACCGACAATGCCCAGAGACCGTCGCTTTGTAGGGTGAAGCCCAAATCACGGTAGTGGTTGGCCACAATACCGTTCTTCTTGGTGGGCAAGTACTCACCAATGATGGTGCTGCATCCTTTCTCTTTTGCTGCGGCTATAAGGGTGTTTAGCGTAAAGCGCTCCATACCACGCTTCAATACCCTGCAACTCATTATCCAAGTGTCTATGAACAATATGCCGGGAGCTGTTTCTTTCAACACTACCACGCAAATAAGGCCGTGCCCACCAAACTTGTCGCTCAAGGTGAAGGTAAAAGTATGGTAATCCGCACTGCCTGCCATATCGAGAATTTCTTCCAGCGAATAACGTATGGTGCGCAGATTGAATTGGTTGGAGCGTAGCGTGAGTTGGGATACGCGAGGGGCATTGAACGAATCGAAGGGCCTCACTTCAGACACCATTTCCAAGTGCTTCAGGTATTCGGCTTCATCGGTAAACTTTTGCTGAAGCTGCACGCGCTTCGATTCTTCTTGGTAGAGCTTGGTGCGTTCCCCATCTTCCTCAGATATGGAAGCGGTTTCAAAAAGGTTCAAGCTCCGCAAATATTCGAGATATTCGGCGGGGTCTTCAGGCAGTTCGGGCACCGTAATGTCAGGAATACCGTTCCTCACCATGCCCCGTTCAAATGGATTGTCGTCCAAGAACACCATGGAATCGAAGCCGATATTCAGGATGTTTTGGATATACATGATATTGTCGACTTTGGTTTCCCAATTGGCCACAAACAACGCAATGTCGTCGAGGTGCAACACCATATCGGGATGCCGCTCAAAGGGCTCGCGGGCTATATGGTCGGTATTTTTACTGCACACCGCCAAAATGATTCCGCGTTCTTTGAGTTGCTTCAGCCATAATTGGAATTCGGTGAATGCTTTACCAATGCCCAAATCGCCAATCTGTATGCCTTCTATACCGTCGTCGCCAATAATGCCACCCCACATGGTGTTGTCCAAATCGAGGATGGCGCATTTCTTGAAAGAGCCGGAGACCGACCTCACAATGTCCAGCACGTTTTTGGCAATGTGTGGCAGGAAGTCGAGACTATAGGGCATGTCCGCCGCCAAGTACATTTTCGGATCGAAAACAACCGGCCGCCCCAAACGCCCCTGCAAAGCATTCATGTCGTTAATGAACAAATCATGGTCTGCAATTGCCCGCTCCATGAGCAGGTAGTTGAGCTTGCGGAGTTGGTAAGGGAAGGAATAAGCATTCTTATTGGCGAAATTCCCGAAAACAGAGTCGTCGAGTTCAGGAAAGGAATTGATGATGACTTTGGCCTTAAGCTGCTCCTTGATGGCGGCATAAAGACTTGCGGCATAGTGCGCCTCTTCTTCAGCAAATACTGGCCGAGCCGCTTTGTCGGTCTTGTAAAAGTGTTTCAACAGCCGCTCGGTGCTCCTGAAGATGCAGACGTATTCAGGCTTGAAGGCATACAGTTCGGAGTCGGGATTGAAAACCTCGGCGCTAATCTGATTGTAATCGGCTTCGTAGATATCCAAGTTCAAGCCAACCGACCGGCCAAAGCCCTTGAGGGCGATATGGAGGAATTGGGATGCCGAGTCTGCAACAATGGCGAGCTTAATTTTTTTTAGCCCTTCCACATCTCCCTTTGTCAATGACTTCAACTCGGCAAAACTCAGCATACTATGATTTTAATTTACCTCGATTGCGGCAACCGTGTATTGGGCAACCGAAGGGTTTCGACAAAAATACAATTAAAAGCGACAGATGGAACCTCTACAGCAGCGTTCTTGATGCAAAATTCAAATACGGAAACCCTTTACATGCCGCAACGCGAAAGGAGTAGGAAAGAGGACGTGTAGGGTCGCTATGCGGCACCCACCCACTTCGGCTTTACCACCAAAAGCGTCTCGAAAATGGCCGCGAGAATGGCCACTATTGCGGCAACTTTCCACCAAGGGAAGGGCGCACGCACATCGGCACCGGCAAGGGCATCGGCAGTACTCATCCAATGGATTTCCCCAGGCCATGCCGTCTTCACCTTGTCCAAATCGGGATAGGCCAAATCGCATTCCGACTTATCCATATTTATGGCAACACTAACCGTATCGGAATTGCGGAATGCCAAATCGTAAAAACCGGGACGACTCACTGCATCCCCCACAAACACATCTACACCGGCTCCTTGAGGCCGCTGTGGCGGCACTACGTCCATGCCATTCCCAAAAACGTGTACGGCATCTCGCTCTGATGAGCCATTGAGTGGAAAGTAGACCGGAGAATGGCTGCCTGCCGGCACGGCATAAACACTACTCCCGCCCTGCTCCGCAGCCATGCGGTACAGGAACGGCGCAAAAAAGTAGCTGCCGGGAAAATTACCGGCTTCCAAATCGGCAGATGCCGCGCAAACATAAAACCGGCCTTTAAGCGGGGAGTACTTCACCAAAAAAGGGTCGCCGTTGCGGAACACCAAAACCGACTGGGCATTGGCCGACAAACCTGCCCGCAATACATAATGCCAGGTAGCAATGGGGAGTTGCACATTGTCGGGCACACGCTCAAACAAATCTTTCACGAGGCTGCTGCCCTCCCTAATGGCGGCAACGGTTTGCACAGCGGTATCCAAACCTGCAATCGAGATGTCGCCTATGGCTCGAAGCCCTGCATTGAGGGTTTCAACATGGGCCGTCTTACCCGGAAATAGGCAGATGTTCTGCCCATTGGCCAGCGCACCGCACACCGCCTTCACCAATGGTGCCGGCATATCGGTTATGCCGTTCAAAATGACTAGATTGTAACTCTTCCAGACAGAAGCAGGTGCCGATACATCTATTTCGTTTAACCTGAAGCCGTTGTATGCCCTAAACGCAGCCTGAACATACGGATTGGGTTTACCCCCATTCACTACCAGTACAGAGAGATTGGGCGCACTGCGGGCGGAAATTCGGAACGTGTCGTCAAATTTTACCGCCGCATCGTTCAGTGTAAGTTCCATCCTCTGAGCCCCCGCATCATCGGCCATGAACCTTAGGGTATCTACCGACCGGGTTCCATTAATGAACTTCGGCGATGCCGCACATTTTACACGCCCGTTCACCAAGAGTTGCAGCACGGGGTTGTCGCCCACCTTACCCGTAGCCTGCGTTACGACCACAAGGCTGTTGTTCTTGCCGGCCTCCAAATATGGACGGGTAAGGAATGCGGTGTCTATGTGCATGTCGCCTGCTGCATCGGGGCGCACAGTGAGGCCAAAAAAAGCAATACCTCTCGTGAGGGTGCTGTCGGGCAGTACCGGAATGACGTTTTGCTGAAAATCGGAATAACAGTATACGTCCGCAGGCTGCCCAACTTTTCCTGCCGGCAACAGGCTCTGTACCGACGACAACAACTGCACCACGGTCTTCGACATGACGGAGATGTCGGTAGCATAGATTTCTTGAAGGGCCTTCTCGGCCGGTACGGGATAAAAACTTGGTGGACGGTCGTTGGTAAACACTAAAAACCGGCTACCTCTGCGCGCCTGCTTCACTTGTGCCGCCGCAGCCTCCCGCGAAATATCGAATAAGGTGCGGTTTCCCTTCTTTACCGTCATGCTGGGCGAATTGTCGAGGTAGATAACCTGAAGCCTATCGGTTGCCGTATCGGCATTGGTACCCGGGAAATAGGGCTGGGCGAACGCAAAAACCAAGGCTGCTAAAAACAACATGCGGGTCGCCAACAAAAGTTTGTAACGCAACTCGCTCTGCTTCCTGCTGGTGAGCTTGATATCCCGCAGAAAACGGGTGCTCGGGAAAAACACCGTTTTATACTTGCGCAGATTGAAGAGGTGGATCAACACCGGCACGGCAAGCGCGGCCAAAGCCGACAGGAAAAGCGGATAAAGAAAGGTCACTCCACAAATATAGTGCAACCTATGCTTTGAGCATGTTTAGACGTTCATAAAATGGAAGGGCTATGCGGCCTCGCTGTAGCCGTTAGTGGTGGGCATCCTTCTCGAGCGTGAGCAACACGATATCGTCGGCAATCTTCTGCACGTCCGCACTATCCAAACCATTGAAATATCCACGTATGTGCCGATTGCGGTCAACGAGTATCATCTTTTCGGTATGGATGAAATCCTCAGGGCCTCCGTCGCCGGGAACGGCGGTAACAAAGAGTTGATTTCTCGCGAAGTCGTAAATCTCCTTTTTGTCGCCCGTCAGGAACCACCAATGGTCGGAATTGGCACCATGCCGGTCGGCATATTCCCGCAAGCGTTTGAAGGAGTCGCACATGGGGTTCACCGTGATGGAAACCAGTTGTACCACGGTATCCAAACTGGCTTCTTTGGCCTTGTTCCTGCGAAATGCCTTTTGGAGCTTGGCCATATTGGCCGTGAGGTGGGGGCAAATGGTGGGACAGCTTACAAAGAAGAAGTCGATGACCAATATTTTCCCTTTCAAATCGCCATTCAACGATATCGACTCACCCACCTGATTGGTGAGCCTGATGTCGGCAACCCGGTGATAACAAGTATCATACGTCTTTTTGCCATCGGCACCCACCCTAACCGCAACGCTGTCGGGCACGAAATATTTGGGGGGATGTACCGTGTTTTTGGACAGGGCGGATACCAATAAGTAGCAAAATAGCGGCAACCCGAAGGCTACCGCTATTCCGATAAAATATTTCTTGTTGTTTTTCTTTACTTCCATCAATGTTTCACTTGTTCGGTTGCCTGACGCACGGGATTGCTTGTGTTCATGTGCAACCAAAAACCGCCGTCGGCCAAGAATGCGATGATGAACCACACAAACAGCACCAATGGTATGAGGATGGTGAGGATGAAACTCTTGATTTCGTCTCCCAAGTGCATGAATATGGCAACGATATCACCGGCTTTCAAAACAGTAAGGGCCAAGAAAAAGAAGTTGACGACTCCTTTTGGAATGCTATGGCTCAGGAACATACCCATCATTACTTCAACCAAGGTAATGGCGAGCAAAATCCAAAACACCTTCCATATTTTCTTGACTTGACTTTTGCTTTCCGATGAGTTTACGTCACCATGATGCTGCATCAGGCCGGAGTAGAGTTTCGATTGGTCGCCCTCATAGAGCTCCTGAGCACTTGGTTCCCTGTGTTCGTTGTGAGATGACATCTTATCTAATATTTTAAGTTGACTGTTTGTAGTTGATGGGGATTAGAGGAGGTAGAAGCAGGTGAACACGAATACCCAAACCAAATCCACAAAGTGCCAGTAGAGCCCCACTTTCTCCACCATTTCATAGTGGCCACGACGTTGGTAGGTACCGTTTACCGTGTTTATCAAAATAAGGATGTTGAAAATAACACCGCTCGTAACGTGTGCACCATGGAAGCCCGTAATGGTGAAGAAGAAGTTGAAGAACTGGTGTGTAGACTCCATAGCTACCAAGGGATGATTGGCAAGCACCGCGTGAACTGCTTCTTTATGGGTATCGTAAAAACCGGAGAATGCACTTACCGGGGTCGTAACATCGGTGAAGGTGCCCCAAAGCCCATTGCATTCGCCATGAAGGTGCGTCCATTCCCAAGCTTGGCAACCCAAGAAGGCAATACCCCCAATGATGGTCCACAACAACCACTTGGTAACGCTCTTACGGTCGTTATAGTGGCCTGCGTGTACTGCAAGTACCATGGTCACAGAGCTCATAATGAGGATAAACGTCATCAAGCTCACGAAAAGCAAAGGCAATGCGGTCTCACCTGCAAATGGGAACGACTTGAATACCTGATTCGCATCGGGCCATACGGCAGAGAAGAAACGGCGGGTACCATAGGATATCAGTAATGCACCAAAGGTGAGCGCATCCGACAAAAGGAAGGCCCAAATCATCATTTTACCATAACTTACGTTATATGGCGACCGGCCACCGGCCCAAGCTGATGGCTGTTTGGTATCTGCAACTGCTGCGTGTGACATAGGCAAAATTGATTTGTTATTTCAGTAGTGGCGCGAAAATAATACAATTATTGGTTTACCAAAAAGAAAATGAACAAATAGACCCAGAGTATATCTACAAAGTGCCAGTAGCCGCCCACAATTTCGAGGCCGGTGGCATCATATACTTTGATGTTTTTTCTGAAAGATCGTAGGTACACGAAAATCAATGCAATGATACCGCCCAGTACGTGCAGCAGGTGGAGCCCGGCTATAATATATAGGAAGGACTCGCTCGGATTCCCGTTCACCCTCACCACCTGGGCATCGCCCACCAAACCGTTGATGCGTACCGGCTGGGCATTGTGGAACAAGAGGTAAAAACCGTAACACTGCATCAAACCGAATAGCAGACCCAATACCAATGTCGCGGAAATCACCATTTTGTATTGTCCCATTTGGCGCTTCTTGTAGGCGCGGATAGCCATCACCATGGTGATGCTGCTCAAAACGATTGCGGCCGTTGAAACCCAAAACACCAAAGGAATGTTGTAGTAACGCCAGTTGCCTTGGGCTTGGCGCACCACGTAGGCACTGGTAAGGCCGGCAAACATCATGCTGATGCTGGCCATAGCTACCCAAAGGGCAAACTTGTGTGGGTGTATTTTTTTTCTTCCATCGGAAGAAGACATCTGCAAGTCCATATTTCTAAATTTGGCGGAAATTTTTCCGACGCAAAATTATCACATTTTGTCGCCCAACAGGGTGAGCAATATTGCCGGTAGGTATAAAAAAGAGGCAAACATGACTCTCCGGGCACTTTTATAGTCGTTTTTGATGTAGAAAACCACCGAGGCTGCGAAGTACATGATGCCGAACAGCATACAAATCATCATTCCTGTATTGCCTATCAGCCCCACGAACCTAGGCATGAGCGACATCGGAATCAGTATGAGGCTGTATATCATGCATTGAAGGCCGGTGAACTTGCTTTCCTTCTCGCGGGTGGGCAGCATCCTGATGCCGGCATTGTTGTAGTCGTCATAAGCTACCCAAGCGATGGCCCAGAAATGGGGGAACTGCCAGAAAAACTGCAAGAAGAAAATGACCCATCCGCCTAGTCCGAAACCGCCTGTACCGGCTACCCACCCTATCAATGGCGGCAGTGCGCCGGGAATGGCACCCACCAGCACCGCTACCGGGTGTATCTTCTTCAATGGTGTATAAGCGAACGCATATAATAGAAGGGAAACAAAACTCAACAGGCCCGCGCGAACGTTGAAATAGTAAGACAACATGAATACGCCCGCCAAACCGGTGAATACCGCGAAAGCCCATGCTTCCGACGTACCCATCCTGCGGTCGGGCATAGGGCGGAGGCGGGTACGCTTCATGAGCCCGTCGCTGTCCTTCTCCAAAATCTGATTGATGGTGTTGGCTCCACCGGTTACCAGCATGCCACCCACAAACAGGGTGATGATTTGTTGCCACAATCCCAAACTGCCCAAGTGCAAAGCTACACCAGGCGCCATAAGGTATCCCGTCACGCTGCTGAATACCACCATGCCACTCAAATTGGGCTTGAGCAATTGGTTGTAATCCCTAACCCGCCCCAATACAGAAACATGCCACTTTTGCCTTGCCGGAGCTTCACTAAGCATCAAAACAGTAGTATATACTAAAAAATAAAAAATACGATGAGGTAAAAGTACAACATTTGGATACTTCACGCATCAAAATCCGTCCCTAATGTTAAGTTTTCCCGCCATTCCATAACAATTATCGATGTGCCTCTGCATGGCCGCCTTACCCCACGTCGCTCAATGGCCAAGAAATGCACTCCTCAAAGTTCTTTATGAATGAATTTGCCCCTATCCGATTTTTTTGTAGCTTACCCGAAATTGCCATCATTCATGAGGCGCCTGCTAAGAAATATCTACTTCTTCTTGCCCGTCCAGCTGTTGTTGCTCCACTTCAGGAAATACCGGCTGCTGTTGGTGTTTTGGCTGCTGCTCTATTTTACGATTACGGGCAATCTGGCTTCCCATTATGGGGCCTACTCCCTGTTTCTGGCTCCCGAGTATCTTGGCTATACCAACTTTACAGGGATGTATCTGCTGGGTGGCGCGCTGTGCGTTTTCATGATGACTTGGCACATCACCACCTTCATTGCCCACAGCAAGCGCATGCCCTACATGGGTGCTACGAGGCAGGCATTCATTATTTACAGCATCAACAATTCGATAGTCCCAGTCGTATTCCTGATTTTTTACAGCACTATCTCAGTAAGATTCATGCTCTATGAGGAAAATTACCCCGTGGGCAGAGTCTTGCTTTTGCAATCGGGGCTTTACTTGGGCCTGACGTCCATCACGTTCCTGAGCTTCGCCTATTTCTTCAGCGTGAGCAGGGATTCCTTCAAATCGGTGGTTTCCAAAATCACCAATCCCTCCCGAATACGGGACATCGTGCCTTACGACTCCCTCGATTTGGAACTCGACATCATCCCCGCCCGTTCTTTCATTTCGGGAAAGTTGCGTATTGAAAGGAGCACCGATTTGGAGCCCTATCACCCCCGCGTATTGGGAATGGTGCTCAGGCGGCACCATCGCAATGTCATTTTTGGCACCTTCATCTGCTACGCTCTGTTGGTGCTTTTGGGCTCGTTCAAGGAGCAACCCTTGCTCCGCGTTCCGGCTGTCTGCGGATTTCTGTTGCTGTTTTCCATTGTCATGGGGCTGGTCGCAGCAGTAAAATACTTCCTGAAAAGCTGGGACGCCATTGGGTGGGTGTTCATCATCCTCACGCTGTCTTTCTTGGTAGAACGGAAAATAGTGGATATCCGGAGTGTAGCCTACGGACTCGATTACGAGCGGCAGGACACTGTGCCGGTATACAACTACAGCAACCTCAAGGAAATCTTTACCCGAGAAAGATACCAAAACGATAAAACACAAGAAGAGGACAGGTTGACGGCCTGGCGGGCCCGCAATTCAACGTCGGATACCGATAGGCCACCAATCGTGGTGGTGAATGTAAGCGGCGGTGGAAGCCGGTCGGCTTATTGGACATTCCGTGCATTGCAATATGCCGACAGCCTATCGGGCGGCCAGTTGTTCAAGCACACAGTCATGATTACCGGCGCATCTGGCGGCATGATAGGTGCCACCCTATGGCGCAACCTGCACGACGAGAACCTGAAGGGTACCATCCAAAACCCGTACCTATCCCGCTACCAGGACGATGTTGGTAAAGACCTCCTGAACTCCATCATCTTCTCGCTTGCAAGTGTAGACCTCATTACGCCATTCAACAAAGTGAAAATGGGCGGCTTTTCTTACAGTAAAGACCGAGGCTATGCCATGGAGGAAGAGCTTATCAACAACTCGGAGGGGCTGCTGGGCAATACCGTGGCCTCACGTGGTGCACGGGAGAAGGCCGGAATCATACCCCAAACCATTTTCTCCGGAACGGTTGTAAACGATGGCCGCAAGTTGTTGATGACGGCGCAGCCCGCTGCATATCTCACCCAGCCCGAATTCTCCTTAAAAGATGCCAACCCGCAAATTGACGCAGTGGATTTTATGACCTTCTTCAAATCGAGGCATGCGGAGAACCTGCGGTTTGCCACGGCTATCAGGATGAATGCCACGTTCCCGTTTATATTGCCGGTGGTAAAACTGCCCGGCGACCCCGCCATGAACGTCATGGATGCCGGCCTGCGCGACAATTTCGGCTCGGAGGTGACCGGCCGCTACCTATTTGCCATGCGGAAGTGGATAGAGCAATATGCCGGAGAAGTGATACAATTGGAAGTGCGCGACACGAGGGAAAACTTTGTAGGCACCCCCGTGGACGAAAGCTCATTAATGGGCATGCTTTCCGACCCCATCTTCTCCATCCAAAACCGGTGGGAGGCGTTTCAGTCTTTCAACCGAAGTTACATGAAAGACTTTGAACCCGATTTCCTGAAGGGCCATCTCCATATCCTCACCATGAGGTATTACCCAAGGCAAAACAACAAGAATGCGGAATTGAACTTCCACCTCACCCAAAACGAGAAGGAAGATTTATACAAATCCATTTACCACGCCGAGAACCAGAAAATGGTCAAGAAACTGATGACTTTGCTAGGCAAGCATTAACAACGGGCCGCGGTTAAAACAGGTTTACTTTGGCCGTAGCTGAGGTTGTCCCGTTCCACATCTTCAAGACGTAGACACCCGGTTTCAAGTCGGCCACGTCCATTTTGGTCGATTGGGTCACCCCAAACGAACTGATAGACTTGTCTTGTACCAATCGGCCATCGGCACTGAACAGCGCGAGTGTGTAAGTCCCGATTTGCGGTGCGGTGTATACGATGTTCAGATTACCACCCGACTTGTAGCCCTGCAATGCGAATGCCGAGGATGCAGCAGGATGAACAATGGGCGTGTACAGGCTGTAGGGCGACGTATTGACGTTGTCCAATGCCCATGCTCCGGCCATGCCGGTGGTGGAGGTGTAGCGGAAAGCCACGTATACCAATGGACTCGTGCCCTTGTATGGAGTAAGGTTTACTTGGTGGGTGACCCAGCCCAATGAATCCAAGCTGTCGATAATGGGGAACAGCGCATCGGATATGTCGTATTGGGGCGAATTCATACCCGCAGTGGTATTGCTGGGGTTGGTCATGGAGTCTCGCCGAAGAAAACAATAAATGGACAACTTGGCCTCGCCGATTTCATACTTGGAATCGAAATTGAAATAAACGCTGTCCGGATAGACGCTGAGGTCCAAACCGGGTGTAAAAAGCCATGCCGTATCCAAGTGGTAGGCACCACCATAATAGCCCAAACACCGCATGCCGGGAGTTCCACCTCGGCCCTTCGTGGCCGAACAGTTCCACGCCAAAGTATCAACGGGAGCGATATTGTTGAATTCCGACCACAGATAAGGATAATTGGGTCCGGAGGACATGCATGAAACATTGAAATTTTCATTCAACGAATCGACTTGAGCATTCGAAACGCCGCAAAACAACACCAAAAACACAACCAAACAACAA
>CAIVHI010000417.1 GCA_903905685.1 uncultured Bacteroidota bacterium
ACCCTCTTTGCACTTTTGCTATTCAGAACTAGGTTGAAAACCTCGTTCAACAGCCGCATTTGCTACATTGTTAGGAAGAGTCATTTCCCGCTCACCCATAGTGTACCCCAACCTAATGAGGTTTTAACACAAAGTCTTTTTCTCGACGGTATATTCAAAGTATTCCTCCATAACCACCGCCAAGTCATTCCGTGCCAGGCCTTCATCCGCCCCGCATCCCGATAAATCCAAAGAGGGGCGGTATGCGATGGTGTGCGAGTCTTTGGGAAAAATGCGGTGGAAATGGATTCTAGCGCAAGTTGATGGGGGTTGGGCATGTTGTCACGATGCTTTTTTTGTATCATGTCCAAAAGATTGCATTGTGAAAATAGATATTACTGAATATACCTACTCCTAGATTTACCTCCCAAGCACCGGCTCAGGTTTAACTGAGGACAATATGGAACCTCGTCACGGAAACTTCATCTAAAAGAAAAAAAATCAAAAAACAACGTTTGTGACGTATATTTGTAAGCGAATTGCAAAATGAAGGCAAAAAATGGTCGTAAATTTCAGTGTCCAAAATTTTGGGTCGATTAAGCATAGACAAACGCTGTCGTTTGAGGCCGATAAATCCACCCACATGGAAGAGTACTATATCCTCAAACCGCTTGGAGAACTCCGCCTTTTGAAGTTGGGGTTGATCTATGGAGCCAATGCGTCGGGCAAAACCACAATACTGAACGCCTTGGAATTTTTGAGAACGATGGTACTTGCACCCCTGCCCAAAAAAAACGATGGCCTCAATTTCAACCCATTCCTTTTCGACACGGAGACACCCCACGAAAATTCGAAATTGGCCATCGACTTCATCCAAAACGGAGCCAGGTATGCCTATGCGGTCGAGTTTAAGAAAAGTGCAGTAGTTCGGGAAGAGCTGAATTTCTATAAACCCAACAAAGCCAGCGTCTACAAACGGACGACCGACTTGGACAAACAATTGACGGAAATCAAATTCGGGAGTAAAATAAGAATCGACAAAACATTCGAAAAAACCCTGGAATCCAACACCCTCTGGAACAATACCGTTTTGGGAGGGTTCCTAAAAACCAATATCGAACTACCTGAAATCAAGGAAGCTACCGACTGGTTCAAGGACTATTTGAACGCCACCATTTTACCCCAAACGAATTTGGTTTCCCTCATCACGTCTCGGCTGCATGGCAACGACATCCCCAAAAAGGCGATGTTGAACATCCTTGCAAAAGCCGACTTGAACATCTCCGATATCCTGATTCGCGAAGAAGAAAAACTGATCCCGAAAGACGTATTCGAAGAATTGGTCGTTCCATACCTCTCATCGAATTGGGGACTCGGCGACTTAGACAAAGCGCGGAAAATTACAGCATACGACATTGAATTTGAGCACACCGTAGAAGGCAAAAAATACACCCTCCCTTTCGAGTCGGAATCCGAAGGCACC
This sequence comes from uncultured Bacteroidota bacterium, assembly GCA_903905685.1. Lineage (GTDB taxonomy): Bacteria > Bacteroidota > Bacteroidia > Chitinophagales > Chitinophagaceae > CAIYTT01. The sequence continues at coordinate 1,463 of CAIVHI010000417.1, forward strand.
AAAAAGTACTTCGGATTTGCCGGCCTCCTCAATCTGCTCATCAATAAGTCGGTAGCATTCCCCGTAGACGAACTGGAGTCTTCTCTACACCCGGACCTCTACCTCCATTTTTTGTTGATGTTTTTGGCCAATGCCAAGCAGTCGCAAATCATTGCCACCACGCACAACCGTGAGCTATTGAACAACAAAGACCTATTCCGTAACGACGCCATCTGGTTTACGGACAAATCGAAAACCGGCGCTACCGAACTCTACTCCCTCGCAGACTTCGACACGGCCACGATTAGGGATACGACCAATGTGCTCAACGCCTATAAAACCGGGAAACTGGGCGGAATGCCCAATTTGGGGGATATGTATATCGATGTAGAGCATGAGGCATAACAAATCCCAACCGGCCAAAAAGCCAAGCTTCGCCCTGGTAGTGGATGGCGAAACGGAGTATTGGTATTTCCAGATGATGATTCGCCACGAAAAGGACAGGCTGAATGTGCATATCAAGCCCGAATTGCCTTCCAAGAAAACGTTGTCAGGGCAGTTCAAAATGGTCAAGGACCTCGCTGCCGATTACGACAAAGTATTTTGGATTGTCGACCTCGACGTAATCCTAAAAGACACAGCGGAAGCCAAAAATGGAAGCAAGACCCGCCTTGCCGAATTCGGGGGATACTTGGCCACCATCGGGAAAAAACACCTAAATATTGTCGTCGTAGTCAACAACCCCTGCTTGGAATTCTGGCTGCTGCTGCATTTCGAGGCAACCTCAAAATCATTCGACAACTGCTCAGGTGCCGAGAGGCAACTGCAAAAACACCTGCCAGGATACGAAAAAACCAAGAAATATTTCACCAACCAAAACAACGACATCTACCTGCGGCTGAGACCGGAACGAGCCGCCGCACTAAGCAATGGAGGCAAACTCGGGCGGTTCGATGTATTCAGGCCTTGCAACCCTATTTCCGAAATGCATCTATTGTTCGACACCCTTGGGCTTGGTTTGGGGCAGCATCAGGAATCCAAATGAACGGTGGTCTATTTGCCCCCTGAAAAAATCGCACTGCCTGTGCATCCCTGCGCAAGTTCCCTATAGCCGACCCTAGGCTTCGCTTTGGTTTACTCGCCGCGAATATGCAATTTTGCATCGCCCTGCAGTTTGCTTCAAACGTGCGGGTGCCGCCCCTTGACGGGGAATTCCGCTTGTTTATGAAATACGATAAAGAAATTGCGCTACGGCGCACGTTTGCCATCATCTCCCACCCCGATGCCGGCAAAACCACGCTCACCGAAAAGCTGCTGCTTTTTGGTGGCGCCATTCAGGTGGCGGGTGCGGTGAAGAGTAATAAAATCAAGAAACATGCCACCAGCGACTTCATGGAGATTGAACGCCAAAGGGGTATCTCGGTGGCAACCTCTGTAATGAGCTTCGAATACGATGGTACCCTAATCAACCTCCTCGATACCCCCGGCCACAAAGACTTTGCCGAAGACACCTACCGCACGCTCACTGCCGTAGACAGCGTAATATTGGTGATAGACAGCGTGAACGGCGTGGAAGACCAAACCCGCAAACTGGTGGAGGTGTGCCGCATGAGGGACACCCCCATCATCGTGTTCGTCAATAAGTTGGACCGCGACGGCAAGTTCCCGTTCGATTTGCTCGATGAAATAGAGAAAGAACTCAAACTCTCCTTGCACCCGCTCTCTTGGCCCATCAACATGGGCAAGGAATTCAAGGGAGTGTACAACCTGTATGACAGTAGCTTGAACCTGTTTACCGCAAACCAAAAATCTACCGAGGAAAACACCGTACCCATCCCCGACCTCGACGACCCCATCTTGGATGCCAAGATAGGCGAGCGCGATGCCGACCAGCTGCGCGACGATGTGGACCTGCTGCAGGGTGTATACGGCCCGTTGGATGAACACAAATATTTGGAAGCCAAGATATGCCCTGTATTTTTTGGCAGCGCGGTCAACAACTTCGGGGTAAAGGAACTGCTGGATACCTTCATTCGCGTTGCACCGGCTCCACAAGGCCGCGATACCGACACCCGCCATGTGGCACCCAATGAAGACAAATTCACGGGTTTCATTTTCAAAATACATGCCAATTTGGACCCGCGCCACCGCGACCGTATCGCGTTTTTGAGGGTATGCTCCGGCCGTTTTTCCCGCAATACTTATTATAAGCACACCCGTTTGGAGAAGGAAGTGCGCTTCGCCAACCCCTACTCCTTCCTTGCCCGCGAAAAAGACGTGATAGAGGAAGCCTTTCCGGGCGATGTGGTGGGTCTATTCGATACCGGCACTTTCAAGATTGGCGACACCCTCACAGAGGGCGAAAAAATGCAGTTTACCGGTATACCGGTATTCTCCCCCGAAATTTTTAAGGAGCTCGTGAACAAAGACCCCATGAAAACCAAGCAGTTGGAAAAAGGCGTCAATCAGCTTACCGACGAAGGCGTGGCACAATTGTTCACCCAGCACGACGGCCACCGCAAAATCATTGGCTGTGTTGGAGAACTGCAATTTGAAGTCATCCAGTACCGACTACTTCAAGAATACGGGGCATCTTGCACGTTTGTGCCGCTGTCGTTCTACAAAGCATGTTGGGTCACGGGCGAAAAAAAGGCGTTGGAAGATTTCATGAGGTTTAAACAAAACAACATCATGAAAGACAAAGACGGCAATCCGGTCTACTTGGCACAAAGCGAATGGTTTTTGAATACCGAACGCCAAAACAACCCGAAAATAGAATTCCATTTCACGTCGGAATTCAAGACGGCCATGAAGGATTGACGCGTTTCAGGGAACCAGAACGGAGCTGCTGACGGTTTGTCGTATTATAAAATTAATTACTATTGTGTATATACCGGTTTTGCCGTAAATTCGCCGATTAAAATGCCATTGTGGCAGCAGGATTGGCTTTGCACGCCATTTGCTGAACACTTTCTTTCTTATCGATACAACATAAGCATATTACAACTTCAGGACAATGATAGGTCTACTTTCCAAGATATTCGGCGGCAGCAAATCGGACAAAGATGTGAAACGCATCAAGCCCATAGTTGCCGAAATCAACACTTTCTTTAACGAATACCAATCGCTCGACAACAATGGGCTGCGGGGCAAGACTCAAGAATTCCGCCGGCGCATTGCAGAGCACCTTCAAGACATCGATGCCCAAATTGCCAACAAAAAGGCGGAAGCGGACGAACATCATGAAGAAGACATTCAGAGTCGCGAATCGGTTTACAATGAGGTAGACAAGCTCGTAAAGAAACGCGACGAACAGATAGAGGAAATCTTACGCATCATACTTCCCGAAGCCTTTGCGGTTGTGAAAGAAACGGCGCGCCGCTTCAAGGAAAATACGCAAATGATCGCGACGGCAACCGACCTCGACCGCGAATTGGCCACCGAAAGGGACCATATCGCCATAGACGGCGACCGCTCCATTTTCTCTAACTCTTGGAATGCCGCCGGAAGCATTGTGACTTGGAACATGGTGCATTACGATGTACAGCTCATAGGTGGCATCGTGCTGCACGAAGGGAAGATATCGGAAATGGCTACGGGTGAGGGTAAAACGCTGGTTTCCACCCTGCCCGCCTACCTCAACGCCCTTGCCGGCGAAGGTGTGCACATCGTAACCGTGAACGACTACCTGGCCCGCCGCGACCAAGAATGGAACGGTACCATTTTCGAATGGCTGGGTTTGCGAGTAGACTGCATAGACAAACACGACCCCAACACAGCCGACCGCCGGAAGGCCTACATGGCCGACATCACTTACGGAACCAACAACGAATTCGGCTTCGACTACCTGCGAGACAACATGGTGCACGACCCCAGTGAAATGGTGCAGCGCAAACACCATTATGCCATGGTAGATGAAGTGGATTCAGTGCTGATTGATGATGCACGGACGCCGCTCATTATCTCCGGCCCGGTGCCCAAGGGCGATGAACAACAATTCCACATGCTGAAACCCCGCATCGAAAGGCTCATTGAAGCCCAAAGGCGCGTAGTTCACCAAAGCCTTATAGAAGCCAAAAAACTGATTGGCGAAGGCAAGACCGACAAAGACACGGGCGGCCTGTTCCTTTTCCGCGCATATCGCGGCCTGCCCAAGAACAGCGCCCTGATAAAATTTCTAAGCGAAGAAGGCAACCGCGTCATCGTACAGAAGTCAGAAAACTTCTACATAGGTGAGCAAATGCGTAACATGCCGAAGGTAGATGCCGAGTTGTTCTTCTCCATCGATGAAAAAAACCACAGCGTAGACCTCACCGACAAGGGCATCGCCCTCATCACAGGTGCAGGTGAAGACCCCAATTTCTTCGTGCTGCCAGATATTGGCAGCGAACTGGCCGAGATTGAAAAAACGGGCATGAGCCATGAAGAAAAAACCGCCCGCAAAGACAGCCTGCTCCAAGATTATGCCATTAAGGCGGACCGCATCCACTCTGTTCAGCAATTGCTGAAGGCCTACACCCTTTTCGACAAGGACGTGGAATATGTGGTGATGGACGGCAAGGTGAAAATTGTAGACGAACAAACCGGCCGTATTCTTGACGGTCGCCGCTATAGCGATGGTCTGCACCAAGCCATTGAAGCCAAAGAAAACGTGGAAGTGGAAGCCGCTACACAAACTTTTGCCACAGTGACCCTGCAGAACTACTTCAGGATGTATCACAAGCTGGCCGGTATGACCGGTACGGCCGAAACCGAAGCAGCTGAATTCTGGCAAATCTACAAGTTGGACGTAGTTACGATACCCACCAACGTAAGCATTGCCAGAAAAGACCAGCAGGATTTGGTTTACAAAACCAAGCGTGAAAAATACAAGGCAGTAATTGACGAAATAGAAGCACTGCGCGGCGTTGGCCGTCCGGTGCTGGTGGGTACAACATCGGTAGAAGTATCGGAATTGTTGAGCCGTATGCTCCAACAAAAAAAGATACCACATAATGTGTTGAATGCCAAGCACCACGCCCGTGAAGCCCAGATAGTTGCCGAGGCCGGTTTGGCAGGCAACATCACCATAGCCACCAACATGGCAGGTCGGGGTACCGATATCAAGCTTGGTCCGGGCGTAAAAGACGCCGGCGGGTTGGCCATCATCGGTACCGAACGCCACGAAAGTCGCCGTGTAGACCGCCAATTGCGCGGTCGGGCAGGACGCCAAGGCGACCCGGGCACATCCGAATTTTTCGTATCGTTGGAAGACGACCTGATGCGCCTGTTCGGCTCCGAACGCATTGGCGCCATCATGGACAAAATGGGCCACACGGAGGGCGAGGTACTGCAACACAGCATGATTTCAAAATCCATCGAGCGCGCGCAACGCAAAGTGGAAGAAAACAACTTCGGCACACGTAAAAACCTGTTGGAGTATGACGATGTGATGAACGCCCAACGGGAGGTCATTTACAAACGCCGCCGCCACGCCTTGTTTGGCGACCGTCTGGCCATAGACCTCGACAATGCCATGTATTCGGCATGCGAAGGCTTTGCAGAGATGTTTGCCGGCAATAAAGACTATGAAGGCTTCTGTGCAGAGGTGATGAAACACCTCATCGTGGAACCCGAAATTTCGAAGGACGACTTCTACAAGGCCGATGCCCAAACCATAGCCAACTCCATTTACCACCAAGTGCGGGAGTTCTATTTGCGCAAAATGAATGGGCTTCGCGAAAACATGATGCCCACGTTGGAAATAGTGGAGCGCGAAAACGGTGCCAACATAGACAATATCGTGGTGCCGTTCACAGACGGTATGCGCGGGATGCAGATTTACGTGGCACTCAAAGAAGCGGTGCAATTTGAAGCACGTCCAGTAGTGCAGTCATTGGAAAAGAACATTACCCTCGCTATGATTGACGAATCGTGGAAGAACCACCTGCGGGTGATGGACGACCTTCGTCAATCGGTAAGGATGGCCTCCTACGAACAGAAAGACCCGTTGCTGATCTACAAGTTCGAAGCCTTCAACCAATTCAAGCAAATGATGGTGGAGACGAACAGGAACATCATATCGTTCCTGCTCCGTGCTGGCATACCTGTTCAGGAACCCCCACACGAAGCCCACCCGCCACAGCCGGAGCATACCGACATGAGCCGTATGCAGGTGAACAAAGCCCAAATTGATGCACGCGGCCAGCATTATGCTGCCGACGAAGAAGACTACTACCAAGAAGTGCCCGAACAACCGCAAGTACGCAAGCCCACCCCCATTGTAGCCGCCCCCAAAATAG
>CAIVHI010000418.1 GCA_903905685.1 uncultured Bacteroidota bacterium
ATGAGACCGAGATTGACGTTAAGTGTTAGAGCAAATATACTCCATCGGCAGGTAATCTTTCCTGTATGACGATGGATATTTGTTGTCGTGATATGCAAGATTTTTTATTTGCAAAGAGCATTATAGCATATGGACTAATGTATAACCGCAAAAAATCTTCAATAGTCAAGTTTTTTTTAATTTATTTCGTGAGTCATTGTTGCTTTTCGGGTGGGTTTGTTGAGTGTGCAGACGTGTCTGCAGGCTGTTCTTGCGGGCCCGTAGGTACAAAATGGGTTGGATATGGATATGCGTTTTCGAGGGCGTTGGTTGGGGCGGTTGATGCGTTTCCTGTTGTGCATGCGGGTATCGGTATTTGGTGCGGCATGTCTTGCCGCCCTTTCTGGCTGCGATTTTTTGGGATTGCAGTCTTCGAAGTACTGTCAGCTACCCTTGAAGGACGAATTCACGATATCCAATTACGACAGTTTCCAATTTCGGCACCTCACATTAGACCTCACACCTTCATTCTCTACCCACACCCTCAGCGCAACGGCAGAATGGGACATTGCAAGCATTCATGCACCAACAACGCTCCGATTGGATATCGACAGACTCCAGATTGATAGCGTATACTGCAATGGATTGCGTTCGGTTTTCAGCACCTTTTCGAATAGCCCCGGCGGCCAGGCGGTGGGCTTGAGTGTTCCCGTATCTCCGGTAGTGCGAAAGGTGAAGGTATTCTACCGCACGTCGCCCGAATCGAGGGCACTGAAATGGATGGACGGCGATACGGTGGGGCAGGGCGGCAAACCCCTACTTTATGTGCGGCAAGGTTTTATGCAGGCCTGCACTTGGTTCCCTTGTCCCGATGTGCCGGGAGTGCGGTTTCCATACTCCGCATTTGTTCACACGGCCAACCACCTCACGTCCGTCATGAACGCGGCCACCATTGGTAGGCTGAACGACAGCAGTGTTTCGACCTTCGAAATGGACATGCCCGTTGCGCCCTGTATGGTTGGCCTGGCGGTGGGCGACTTTTTGAAGATAGACGTGGCCAAACACCTTTCCGTTTTTTTCAGGCGTGAGACAAAAGCACGGGTGGGGCCGTATCTGGAAGTAGTGCGCGATGCCTTCAAGTACACCCGGCTCCATGCCATGTTTCGCTCCAGTTCCGACATCCGCTTGGTTGTGCTTCCATCTGCGCTCGGGGCAGGCCACGGCCTTCCAAAATGGGTAGATGCCGAGGAGGGCCTATTTACCGGAGTCGACACTAGGCCCATAGCCGCCAATATAATGGAATCGTTGTTGCAGACGGCCATGTTGGGCCACATGTCCGGAGAAACTTGGCGGGACCTTTGGCCCGTAGAAGGTCTTGCCGGCTACTATGCAGCCCGCCTTGTAGAAGAATATGTGGACCGTGACTTTGCGGCCATGTGCAGGTACAACGATTATATGACTGCCAAAGTCCGCAGCAAGGGTGCGGGCTTCGGCAGTGGGTTCAAGTCCACCATGTTGGCACAGATGCCCGACAATCCGTTTTTCCCTGACCCGGACCCGAAGAGCGCGCTATTTTTCGAGCTAGCCGCACAACGGGCAGGAGTCGTGCCGTTCGATGACTTCATTGCCAATTTTTTGACCCATATGACGGCGGGCTCCATCTCGTCCAAAGGTTTTTTGACGCAATTGAAGAAAGACCTATTCATTAAACAGAACGGCCCGTGGAGGACGATGGACGTTGGGGGGTGGGTATTCAATAACGGACTCCCCGATAATTGCCCCCATACCCTGCCGCCCGAGTTTTCGGCCATAGACCGAATGCTGGATGCAGGGAGTGTCTCCCCCGCCGCAGCCGCCAAGTGGACCGAGCCGGAATGGGTGTATTTCACCCGTCGTGCGGCTGGAGACTCCTTTGGAGTCGCCAGCAACTTGTTGTCGGCGGGCATGATAGTGGCGTCTGTCGACGATGGCGCAGGCATTAGGAATTGCAAATCGTTGATTCGAAGCCTACAATGCCGTTCAACTGCTAAGTTGGTCAAGCCCAACGGCATTGCACGAAAACCATCCTTCTCGCGTGCAAGAGATGCCGACGATAACGCTTGCTCCGCAGGCTACGGCTGCGAATAGAACGTGCATAAACCTACCGACTATTCCTACACATGTGATTTTGGTTTTATTTTAACAGGCGTTTTCAACAACGGCATGATAAATTGCGCAATCATTTGATGTAAAGCGCGATAGGTGGACTGGCTGTTCGCTGACAATGAACTGGATATTATGAAAAATATATTTTTATTGCTTCTTTTCGGCCTTTATGCTGCCATAGCTTATCCCCAAGCCAAGTATACGGTGAGTGGTACGGTGAAAGACAAGTCATCTGGCGAGGCACTAATTGGGGCAACGGTGAGAGTGGTTGACAAAAGCACTTTGGGCACCGTAACCAACGAATACGGCTTCTACTCCCTTACGGTTCCGGCTGGCGATTATAAAGTGGCCGTGCTCTACCTCGGCATGGCAGAATATACCTTCGACATCAAGGCCGGGAAGGATATAGTGCAAAACGTTTTTTTGGAACCCCAGAAGACGGAGCTTAAAGAAGTGACGGTATCGGGAAAAACAGACCACGTGAAATCGGCCCAAATGGGCGTTGAAAAACTGGATATCAAAGACATCAACGATGTGCCGGTGCTCTTTGGCGAGAAAGACGTCATGAAAACCATTCAACTGCTTCCCGGTGTGCAAAGTACCGGAGACGGCAATAGCGGCTTCTATGTAAGGGGCGGCACATCAGACCAAAACCTGATTTTGCTGGACGATGCTACTGTTTACAACCCATCGCACCTGCTGGGTTTCTTCTCTACCTTCAACAGCGACGCCATGAAAGACGTGACCCTTTATAAAGGGACCGAACCTGCCCAATATGGCGGAAGACTGTCTTCGGTACTGGATGTGAAAATGAACGACGGCAACGACCAAGACTACCACGTTAGCGGGGGCATTGGGTTGATTTCTTCGAAAGTGAACGTGGAAGGCCCTATCACCAAGGACGATGGCTCCTTCCTAATCAGTGCCCGTCGCACCTATGCCGATGTGTTTCTAAAACTGTCGTCAGATACCACCCTCAAAAAAAGCAAGCTGTACTTTTACGACCTCAATACCAAGTTGAACTACAAACTCTCGGAAAAAGACCGCCTTTACCTCTCCGGCTATTTTGGGCAGGACGACTTTGGGCTGGGCACCACCTTCGGGATCAACTGGGGCAACGCCACAGGCACACTGCGGTGGAACCACTTGGTTAATTCCCGACTGTTCTCCAATACCTCGTTGATTTTCAGCGATTACAGCTACGACATCAACATCAACAATTCTGGTATTTCGGCCACCATCCATTCCGAAATCCGTGATTGGAATCTGAAAGAGGAATTGGAGTTTTACCCGAACCCCGACCACTCGGTGAAATTCGGGCTGAGCAGCATTTTCCACACCATCACGCCCGGCAACATTACGGGCTCCGGAATCACCAGCTCTACGCAGCCCGACAACCACACTTGGGAAAACGCGCTCTACATTACCGACAACTGGAAGGCGGCCGACAAGCTGAACATAGATTACGGTATGCGCATGAGTTCGTTCTCGGTGTTTGGCGGCACCAATCTCTACAACCTCGACGCCACCCACAGCATAACCGATACCATGCACTACAGTAGCGGAACGATAGTGCAGACCTACTATGTGCCCGAACCCCGCATAAATGCCAGCTACATCCTCAACGATGTGTCGTCGCTCAAGGTGGGCTATGCCCGCAATGCGCAGTACTTGCACCTCATTTCCAACTCCACCACCAGCAACCCCACCGACAAATGGGTGGCCACCAACAACATTATCAAACCCGAGATTGCAGACCAAGTGTCGTTGGGCTATTTCCGCAACATCAAGGATGAGCATTATGAGCTGAATGTGGAGACCTACTACAAAAACATGCAGAACCAAATTGACTATAAGGACAATGCAACCATCATCACCAACGATGCCATTGAGCCTCAGTTGCTGTTTGGGCAGGGTAGGGCATATGGCTTGGAGGTGACGGCACGCAAAAAAGTGGGCAAGCTCACGGGCTGGATAGGCTACACGCTCTCCAAGTCGCAAATCCAGATATCGGGCGTCAACAACAATAAGTGGTACAACGCCCGCCAAGACCGCACCCACGACTTGTCTGTAGTGGCCATCTACCGCATGTCGCCAACTTGGACCGTCTCTTCCGATTTCGTGTTTTATACGGGCAACGCCGTTACCTATCCCAGCGGGAAATATATTGTGGGCAACAAGGTATACAACTACTATACAGAGCGCAACGGCTACCGTTTTCCTTCCTACCAGCGCCTCGACTTCAGTGCAACCAAGCATTTGAAGCCGCACAAGCACTATACGTCGGAAATCAATTTCAGTCTGTATAACGTGTATGGCTATGAAAATGCCTACATCATCCAGTTTGAAACCAACCCGAACGACCCCAACAGGTCGGAAGCGTTGCAAACCGCCCTGTTCCGCTGGGTGCCTTCCATTTCCTACAACTTCAAATTTTAATGGCCGTGAACAATTCGAAAATATATAGTGTGGTAGGTGCCGGAGTCTTGTTGCTGGCGGCATCGTGCCAAAAAGTAATCAATGTCAACCTCAACTCCTCTGCTCCGCAATATGTGGTTGAGGGCAATGTGACCGACCAGCCCGGGCCTTACATGGTTAAGCTCACGCGCAGTGTGAACTTCGACCAAGACAACGTATTTCCTGCGGTATCAGGCGCGAAAGTCATTATTACCGACACCACGGCAGGCCTACGCGATTCGCTTATTGAAGTCACGCCTGGCATTTACCAAACCCAAATGCTCACCGGGGTGTCGGGCCACACCTACAACCTGTACATCAACTACCAAGGCAAAGTACTCACGGCGCAAAGCACCATGCCGCAGCCCGTGCTGCTCGACAGCATGCAAGTGCGTCCACAAGGCTTTAGGGGCAATTCGCTGGCGGCGGTGCCCTATTATTTCGACCCCGTTGCGAAAGGCAACTTTTACCACTTCGTGATGACGGTGAACGACACCGTGTCTACGGCCATTTATGTGCGCAACGATCAGCTTGTTAACGGCCAATTGATACAGCAGCCGCTGAGTGGTGGCGATGGCGGCGTAACCATCCGTCATGGCGATTCTTTGACGGTATCGATGGAGTGTATAGACTCGATGGTTTATCAGTTCTACTACACGTTGCGCAACTCGCAAAACTCCAATTCTGCCACGCCCACCAATCCGGTGAGCAACATCAAGGGAGGGCAGTCATTGGGATACTTCAGTGCGCACACGGTGAGTGCGCTATCTACGCAGGTACCGTTTTAGGGGTGGGATGTGGATTATGAAAAAAAATATCTCAAAGATAATTTTGTGGAGTCAAAAAGGTGCGTATCTTTGCACTCTCAAAACGAGAAAGGGAGCATAGCTCAGCAGGTTTAGAGCATCTGCCTTACAAGCAGAGGGTCGGCGGTTCGACCCCGTCAACTCCCAC
>CAIVHI010000419.1 GCA_903905685.1 uncultured Bacteroidota bacterium
CGTACCCGCCGCACAAACGACAAGAGTTTGCCATCGTGCGAAATTTGTGGGCGGCACGCTCCACCCGGACCGCCCGTCACAGTCTCAATGGTGCCGTTGTCGCGGTCGTAACGCTTGATGACGAAGATTTCTTTGTTGGGGTCTTTGTTGTATTGGAAGAAGCCTCCTGGATACATGTCTTCGGAGTAGTAGATGTAGCGCCCATCGGGCGAGAAACTAGGCTCGTTAAGGTCTTGCTGGTCGTTTTTACGGCTGGTGAGTTGCAGGCCGTTGCCGCCGGTGGTATGGTACAACCACAATTCGCCTGCACCTAGGGAGCGTTGCGACGTGAAGTGCTTGCGCGCCACGAAATAGTTGCCGTCGGGAGCCCACACGGCATTGTTCAGCAGCCTGAAGGTCTCCTTGGTCACTTGGCGGGCATTTTTACCGTCGCGGTCCATCACCCAAATGTTGTCGCCGCCTCCTGCGTCGGATGTGAATAGAATGGACTTGCCGTCGGGACTGTATCGGGGCTGCACCTCCATGGCCAAGCCGGTGCGCAGGGCTTTGGCCTCTCCACCGGTGGCGGGCATGGTGTAGATATCGCCCAGTAGGTCAAAAACAATCTCCTTTCCGTCTGGGGAAACGTCGAGGTTCATCCAAGTGCCCTCCGACACATCGAAGGCCACATCCTTGTAGGGCCCTCCCGGATTGTTGACGTCCCATTTCTTCTTGTCTTGAGCCGTGGCCAAAGTGGCGACCACCAACAAGGGCAACAAACACTGCCCGAACCACAACTTGCGCATATCCCGATATTTGGGCACTAAAGTTAATGCGCAGTGTGCATTAATCGGCGATTGCCCTTATAAATCGATGCCTATCTGGGGCAATTTGCCGATGGCGCGTATCCAAATGGCGAACAGGTCTTGCTCAATTTTCAACATATCGTCGGCAAACTGCTGCCAATTGGGGTGGAAGCCCGTCAACATGCGGTGCATTTCGGCAAGGTGTCCTTCTTCCTCTGCAATGATGGATTTCACATTCACCTTGGAGCCGGCCTCGGTAAGTGCAGCTTGGTAGATGCCGTAAAGCTCATCGGCCCGCACCTCTATGGAGTAGGTAACCAGCAAGTAGGCGCCATACTTCAATGCGCGGCCTTCCAGATTCAATTTGTCTTTTAGGTAGCGGCACGCGGCCACGTCCAGTCTGTCGAGGTAGTGATGGCTCTCTACGGGGGCAATAAGGCAAGGGAAGGAATAGTCCACACAGTTTTGCCCCTTGAGTTTCGACAACTGCTTTTTCAGGTAGTAAGCATGGCGCGCCTCCTCGGCGGCATGTTTCAACTCGGTGATGTTGGTATGTACCGGGTCTTCGTAGCGGGAAATCTTCCGCGAGCCCGTGTTTTCCATCATCGACAGGCTGTTGAGCCACAGCGCATGAAGCCTATCGTCCGCAATAATTTTGCCTACTATGTCCCTAAAACGTGCCAATACTTCCATTGCCGCGAAATTAGGGAGTTTCGGGGATTATGCGGTGGGTGGACAAATATCTAGCGGGGGGGGCGGCTCGATTCGGTAGGTGCGAATTGGAGCCGGGAGTAGATCCAGCCCTACCATCTATTGGACATGATTTTTTTGGGGTGTTTTAAAATCTGATTGGGGCGATATTCACGTCCATGGAGAACTTTTTTTGGTGATTTTCAAATCGTCCGCAGGCAATTCGGAGAATATCTCACCACTTTTTTCCATCAGCGTCTGCCCGTCTTTCTCTTGGTGTTGTTCATTGAATTCCCGAAAATTTTGGAAAGGGTTGTTTTTAAGGATGTTAAGGGAGACGTAGTGTATTTGTAATGGAAATCTGTCTTTTGTTGTTATCTGTAACTGTAGAAACGGCGCCCGAGGCGCCCACGCGCACCCGAATCGTCCATATTCTTCCAATCGTATTAAATACGACTATTGCAAATGGCGTAAATCGTTAAAAATCAGCAAATTGATTTTCTGTTTTTGTTGCAAAGTTGTAACTTTGAACTATGAAGGTCAAGATGCCCGTAAAGGTCGCCTACGAGTCCGATACTGCCACTTACGCATTATTACTGTTTGCTATGGTGATAGTGGTGCTTGGGGCTATAAGGATATTGTTCCTCTAAAATCTTTGGGGGGTTGCCGGTAATTCCGTGAAACTTCTGCACATCCCTTGGTTTTCCGTTTATCCTTTCCGCCTCCTCGCGCCTTATCATGATTGTTTCCGGTGCCTGTTGCTCGGTAAGTTGAGATACTATCCATTTATATTTTACCTATTTTTGGCAACAAATAGTCTCATGAATCCGAAGATTAGTCGGTC
>CAIVHI010000420.1 GCA_903905685.1 uncultured Bacteroidota bacterium
CATCAACGGGAATGGAAAAAACCATTAGCCTCGCCATTGAAGCAGCCTCCAAAAAACCCGTCAGCCTACGTAAATCGCCCAGCATCGTATCTGTAATTACCGAAGATGAAATAGAACGTTCCGGCGCCAGAAACATTATGGAAATCTTGAGGTTGATTCCAGGGGTGGAATTCAACGTGGACGTTGAAGGCGTGGTTGCCCTATCTTTCAGGGGGATGTGGTCTAACGAGGGCAATATCCTTTTGGAAACAGACGGAATTGAGATGAATGAAATTGCCTATAACGGCTTGCAATTCGGCAATCATTACCGAGTGGAAAATATCAAACGTATTGAAGTGATACGCGGGCCCGGATCGGCAATATATGGTGGTTGCGCAGAATACGCTGTCATCAATATTGTAACTAAAAAAGGAGACGAAATAAAAGGGCTGAAAGTAGACGCATCGGCCGGACAGTCAAAAGGTACTTACAGCCAGCAGGATTTAGGTATAGACTGGGGTAATACCGCCGGTGGATTGACATATACCCTCTCCGGCTTTCTGGGGCGAGGGCAACGTAGCAATTTTGATTATACGGATGTATATGGACATAGCTACGACATGGCCCACAACAGTGGCCTTGACCAAGCATTTCTGTCAGGGAATTTGAAATATAAGAACCTTGCCCTCACTATCATATACGACAATTACCTTGTAAGTACACGAGATGGATATACCACGGCCTTAAGCAAACCCTATCCCTGCAACTTCGGTTCATTGATGTCTCAGTTGAAATACTCGAAGCAATTCGGGAATACTTGGCATTATTCGGCCACGGGCGACTATAAACGAAGCGTACCTTGGACATTCGATGGCCAACCTTTGCCACAAGACTCATCTTACGGTTACTATAAAATCATTACCAACCGGTTCAAAGTAAATCTTAGTGCAAATTGGTCGCCAAACTATTGGTCGGAAATCAATTTCGGATTTGACGGTACCTACGATGATGCGTTCAAACCCAATGGTCAATTGTTCATGACCGATAATACCGACCGTGTGCATTATTCCAACTATGCTCCATTTGCCCAAATCCTATTCAAATCGACCTTTGCAACGATGACTATTGGTGGCAGATATGACATCAGCACAGGATTCGGAAATGCGTTCAATCCAAGAATTGGGATCACTAAGAAAGTAGGCGACTTTAACTTCAAATTGCTTTATGCCTCGTCGTTCAGAGCACCTTCAATCGAGAATATCCAGTATGCCATCGATAAAGTGAAGCTGAGCCCCGAACGGGCCAATACATTGGAATTTGAAACAAGTTGGAAGATTGACCGCCATATGTTTCTCTCGGCCAACCTCTTCGACATTAGGACTAGCAATGCCATCCGCTATTTTGTAAGAAAGGATTCCGTTGTGAACGGTGACCCCGATGGCTACCGAAACACGAACATGCCCACAGGCAGCCAGGGCATAGAGGTGGAATACAAGTACAAATCTGATTTCGGGCTGGCTTCAATTGCCTATTCTTATTATACCGTGGCCAATAACGGCGTAGACAGTGCCAACATGGTGCCCCAAAACAATAGTTCGGTTTTAGGAATTGCCCAACACAAACTAACCGTGATACTGAGTTACAATATAAAGAAAAACTTTTTTGTAACCCCGTCAATATATTATTTGGGCAAACGTTTTGGTGTCGCGTCCGTAGACGCCAATGGTAACGGCATTGTTCAGCCCTACAGCCCTCAAGCCCAATACAACCTATATTTCGGTCTCAGAAATTTATTCGGGCGTGTTTCGGTTGGCGCAGGCGTAAACAACATTACAGATGAAAGAATCGTGTACCTTCAAGCCTACAATAGCCTTCACGCACCCCTTCCCGGTATGGGGAGGGAATACTTTTTAAAAATCAATTACAGTTTCACCACCGATAAAGCGAAAATATGAAGCCGGGAATAGCTGGGAAACTTGCGATTACATATATAATCATTATTGCGTTTATCGTAGTTACGGGCGTATTTTCGCTTTTCGTATCTAATAAGAACAACAAACTGACGTCTGACCTCCGGACTACTACCCTGCCTTCGCTGGACAACTTGTCGGAATTGAAAAACATGATGATGGACATCAAGAAGCTGACCAGCAATTTGGTGTACATTTCGAACAACAAAGACCACGAAAGGCTGTTGCACATCTTGAGCGAGGACTATCCCGAATTGACTGCCAAAATCAAAAACCTTTCGAAGTCATGGAATGACGCAGGCGAATTGAGGCTGATGGATTCCCTCATGAAGAAAAA